>CAMOEO010000064.1 GCA_946612175.1 uncultured Verrucomicrobiota bacterium | reverse complement strand
GGAGGACGATCGCGATCCCGGGGACCTTCGCGGAATCGTAGTCACGCCGCCCCGGATCGGTCAGCAGAATGCACCGGCCGGTGGCCTGGACCTCGCTGCCGATCCGGAGCCCGGCGGCGATGCCGGGGTTGGACGTGACGTCCACGGGAATCGACGCGTCGCCGGCATCGAGCACGAAGCGCAGGTCCGGATCGCCGGGGGACGGCAGGGTCCGGACGACGCCCCGGGCGCGTACGAGCATCCCGTGGATCCGGGCGTTGATGGAGCGCTGCCCCTTGTCGTCCCAGAACGCGGCGGCGGCGTCCGCCGCCTCCTCGTCCGCCGCCGGCGGCGGCGACGGGGCTGCCTTCCAGCGCGCGGCCGCGAGGTTGATGCGGAAGAGGTCCGTCTCGGGCCGGCCGACGGCGACGACCGTCCCGCCGCACGGCGGAAGCGCCACCCCGTGCGCGAGCGTCAGGTTGACGATCCGCCCGTCGCCGGTCCGCAGCATCGCCCGGTCGCCCGACCAGGTGGCGAGCACCTCGCCGGAGACGGACCGCCGCGACATCCGCGCGATCTCGCCGGACGTGAGGTAGAGGCGGTTCTCCAGGGGCGGGGCGGAGAACGGATCCTCCGGCGGCGGATCGAGGACCTCGATGTCCTCCGGCGCGCGCAGGGCGATGTTCGGCCAGGAATACTTCCGGACGCCCTCGACGTTCCGGCGGTAGACGCCGGTGACGCGGATCCGCGCGTCCACCAGATCCATCCGGTCGCCGAAGGCGTCCCGCGGGAACGAGACGGGGACGACGGCGCCGCCGTCCTCGAGCAGGAGGATCATGTACCGGCGGTCGACCTCGTCCGGGAAGGCGTCGGCCACGGTCCCCTCCGTCCGGACGGTCGCCAGGTTGTGCTCGCGGGCGTTCAGCGCGGCGAGGCGCACGGGGACGGGCTCGGGAAGGGGCCCGCGCCCGAGGACCCGGTAGTCCATCAGGTGGACGTAGGGCTCGTGCTCCGCGCTCATGTCGGCGACGCCGCTCGCCTCGATCGTCTCGCCCGGCTCGGGCTGCGTCAGGCCGAGGTCGCGGTAGAAGGACATGCGCGTGCCGGAATCGTCGGTGAGGACGACTTCGCCCGTCTTCGGCAGGACGAAGGCGCCGACGACGGTCCCCGTCAGCTCGAAGGGCGCCTTGCGCGGCGTGGCGTCCGCGGTGAAGGCGTCGATCTCCGCGATGGAGCGGAGCGTTCCCTCGGCCGGAGCGACGGCCGGGGCGAGGGCAAGCGCCAGAAGCAGCGGAACCATGCGTCCCATACTGCCCGCCATTCTACCCGTTCCCGGACGCCTTGGCAACTATACGGACGGGTGATTGCCCGGAATCGGCCGGTTTTGTACACTGGGCACCGTCTTGCGATAACCAGAGAAAGGACTCGCCCATGAGACACCAGCACGCGTTCCTCGCCGCGCTCGCCCTTGCAGCCGGCATCGCATCCGCCGATCCGATCCAGCCCGGAGCGTCCCCCGCCGCCACGCGGCAGGCGATCCAGGCCGCAATCGACGCGGCGGCCGCCCAGTCGCCCGCAGGAACCGTCACCCTCGGCGCGGGGACCTTCGAGATCGACGCGCAGCTGATGATCACGAACGGCGTCGAACTCGTCGGCCAGGGGTGGGACGACACGACCATCCGCCAGACCGCCAACGGGCAGCGCGTCGCGACGCTTGCGGGCGGCGCCCGCCTCCAGGGCGTCACGGCCACGGGCGGAAGGCTGACGGCCGGCTGGACGCACGGCCCCGGCTTGCTCGTCGAAGACGGAACGGTCTCGTGGTGCCGCATCGTCGACAACGTTTCGACCGGAAGAAACGTCCATGGCGGCGGCGTGAACATCACGAAGGGAACGGTCGACCATTGCATCGTCGCCTTCAACCAGGCGGGCACCTACACGAGTTCCGGCGGCGGCATCGGCACCTACAACACCAGCGGCACCTTCGTGATCGACACCTGCCTCGTCCACGGCAACACGGCTTCCGTGACCGACACCGCCGGAAAAGGCGGCGGCATCTGCGTCAACATGGGCAATCCGACCGTCACGATCCGGAACACGACGATCGCCGGCAATTCCGCGAACTCCGGCGGCGGGTTCTACAACGGCTCCTACGGCAACAAGGTGAAGCTCGTGAACACCCTCGTCGCGGGGAATACGGCCGATTCGGACGCGGACTCCCACGACGGCACGCTCGCGTCCGGCTCCTCCAACAACCTCCTCGGCGGCGATCCGCGGTTCGTCGCCAGCGGCAATTCCGACTACCATCTGGCCTCCGGGTCTCCCGCGATCAACGCGGGCACGGCCTGGGCGGGCATCGGCGACGACCTCGACGGTGTCGCGTTCGCCGCGACGCCGTCGATCGGCTGCTACGAATACTTCGGCGTGCTGGTGGTCGACGACCCCGCGTTCAGCCCCGCATCGGGCGTCACGTTCAGTCCGACCCTCGACGTGGCCCTGACGTGCGAGACGGCCGCCGCGACGATCCGCTACACGCTCGACGGCACCGATCCGACGGAGTCGAGCGCGGAATACACGGGAACGATCACCTTCTCCGCCACGACGACGATCCGGGCCCGCGCCTACAAGGCGGGCATGGCCGCAAGCGACGTCGTCGGGGCGACCTACACGCTCGGCGCGTCCACGCCGCCGGAACTCGGCGACATCACGGTGACGCCCCGGGCGACCGCGGCGACGGTTTCCGGCGAGATCCTCTCGGTCGGCAACAACCTCGCCACGGCCTGCGACGTCTGGCTCGCGATCGGCGAAACCGCGGACGGTCTCGGCGAACCGGCGCTCGTCGCCTCCGGCGCGATGACCTCGTTCGAATTCGCGATTCCGGGCCTCGCCACGGAGACGACCTACTACTACGAACTCACGGTCTCCAACAATGCGCAGGTCGTTCGGTCGGCCTCGGCGAGCGGCCAGTTCACGACCACGGCCAAGCAGGCTCTGGAGCCGATTGCCGGCGACCCCGCCGCGACCCGAAGCCGAATCCAGGAGGAGATCGACGCGGCGGCCCTCATGTCGCCCGCCGGAACCGTCGCCCTCGGCGAGGGCGTCTTCGAGATCGACGCGCAGCTGATGGTGACGAACGGCGTCACGCTCGCCGGCCAGGGCTGGGAGAAGACGATCGTCAGGCAGACCGTCGCCGGGAGCAACGCCCGCTGCGCGACCGTAAGCGGCGGCGCGAAGATCGAGGGCGTGACGCTCACGGGCGGACACATCCGCGAGCGGTGGCAGCACGGCGCGGGCGTCCTCGTCGAGGACGGAACGGTTTCGTGGTGCTGCATCACGAACAACCGGACGGGCGACGCGGCATGGGCGGGCTTTGCGGTCAACAACAACTATGGGGCCGGCATCCACCTCCAACAGGGCACGGTCGACCACACGATCATCGCGCTCAACGCTGCGTATGCAAACGGCGGCGGCGCCAGCCACGGCGGCGGCCTCGGCATCCTGAATCCGACGGGCCCCGTCCTGGTTGACACGTGCCTCTTCTACGGCAACCGCGCCCCGAACGGCAATGGCGGCGCCATCTGCGCCGATTTCGGGAACTACCACCAGTTGCTCACGGTCCGGAACACGACGATCGCGACCAACACGGCGTCCGGTTCGGGCGGAGGCGTGTATTTGACCCAATTCGGAACGACGCCCGACTTCGCGCTCGTCAACTCCCTTCTCGCCGACAACGTCTCGGGAAGCGGAGGCGCCGATCCGAACCTCTCGATCCCCTCTTCGCTCGCCTCCGGCTATGCGGCGCAGTCCTTCGGGAACCTGTTCGCCAACGGAACCGCGGCGCTGGGCGAGGGCTCGCGCAGCGTCCAGGGAAGCGGCGCGGCGTGGTTCGCGGGAGCCTCTGCGGGCAACTACCGTCCGTCCGCCGACTCCCCGGCCGCCGGAACCGGAACGTGGTACGAGGACATTGCGGAGGACCTCGACCGGGTCCCCCGGCGCAAGAAGCCCGCGGCGGGATGCTTCGAGTCCCGAATGGGAACCGTCATGGTCGTCCGGTAGACCCATGAACGCGACCTCGCTCCTCCCGTTGTGCATCCTGCCTTGCGCCTTGTGCATTTCCATGCCGGCGTTCGCCGGCGGCAAGGCCATCGGGAGCGGCGACACGCTCGTCTTTCTGGGCGACTCGATCACGGACTTCGGCGCGAAGCGCTTGCACGGCTACCCGAACCTCGTCGTGAAGGGCCTCGCGGCCAACGGCATCGACGTCGCGTGGCACGGCGCCGGCATCGCGGGCGACACGTCCGCCGACATGCTCGGGCGCTTCGACCGCGACGTGGCCGCCCGGAAGCCCGACGTCGTGACGATCTCCGCGGGCGTCAACGACGTCTGGTTCAACAAGGCGACCTTCGAGACGTTCTGCGCGAACGAACGGGCGATGGTCGCGAAGGCCAAGGCGGCGGGCGCCCGGGTCATCCTCCTTTCGCCGACCACCGCCGTCGGCGAGAACGACCGCGACGACCTCCGCCGGTTCGCGGCCGGCGTGCGCGCGATCGCGGAGGAGGAGGGCGTCGCCTACGCGCCGGCGTTCGAGGACGTCCGCGCCTGGATCGACGATCCCGACCATCCGCCGCTGGCGCTCCTCAACAACGCCGGCCTGCGCGCCACCTACGACGGCGTCCACATGGCTCCCGCGGGCGACCGCGCGCTGGCGCGCGCGACGCTCAAGGGCCTCGGGCTGGACGCGGACGAACTGTCCCACGCCGAAGCGGCATGGAATGCCGACGACACGCTCGTTCCGCTGATCGCGCCCCCGTCGTCCACGGCGAAGATCACCGTCCGCCTCACGGACGCCGAAGCGCAGGCCGTCTCGGGCCTCACGCTCAAGCAGATCCTCGACCGCGGCATCCCCTCGCTCGCCGCCAACCCGACGATCGAGGCCGAGGGAGCCGGCGCCTCGGCCGCGATGACGGTGACGCCCTCGACCGGCACCTTCTCCTACAAGGCCTACGACCAGCTCCTGCTGGTCGCACGCATCCTCGGAATCCGCGCGGACGAAGCGATCCGCTGCGCCATCCTCCGCGGCGCACGCGGCGGGACGACCCCGCCACCGGGCGCGCCCGTCGCCGTCGTGAACGACGTGCTCGTGGGCGCGGACCGGGCGACGTTCGACGCGACGGTTTCGTCCGTCGGCCCGACCGCGAGCTCCTGCGACGTCCTCCTCCGCTACGGTGCCGCCGGGGGCAGTCTCGGCCGCCCCGTGCGCGTCGCCGTCGGCGAGAACGGGTCGTTCACGTGGATGCTCAAAGGCCTGCAACCGAACACCGACTATTCCTACGAGGCGACCTTCGTGAACAACGCGACGACGCCGCAGCATTGCGTCGTCACGGGCCGCTTCAAGACCAAGGCCACGTCGGGCGCGATTGCGCCCTCCGGCGAGGACGACACGGCGGCGATCCAGTCGGCGATCGACGCGGCCGCACCGTCGCGCGGCACGGTGGTCCTGGGCGAGGGCATCTTCCGCCTCTCCGCCGAGCTGATGGTCACGGGCGGGGTCTCGGTCGCCGGTCAGGACATGACGAAGACGACGCTCCGGCAGACCGCCGCGCACCGCGTCGTGACGATCCGGGACGGCTCGCGAATCGAGGGCCTCACGCTGACGGGTGGAAAGACGACGGCCAACTGGCAGCACGGCGCCGGCGCGCTGGTCGTCGACGGGACCCTTTCGCGCTGCCGCGTCTGGCACAACCACGCGGGCTTCGTCGGGAACAACATCTACGGCGGCGGCGTGAACATCGAGAAGGGCGTGATCGAGCAGTCCGTCATCGCGTTCAACACCGCGGGCGGCGCCGCGGCCGGCGGCGGCGGCATCGCCTGGCGCTACGCGTCGGGCCCCGTCCTGATCGATTCGTGCAAGGTCTACGGAAACGCCGTGCCCAACGGCAGCGGCGGCGGCATCGCCGTCCTGATGGGCAACCCGGACCTCACGATCCGCGACACGGAGATCACGGGCAATTCCGCCGGGACGAAAGGCGGCGGCGTGGACCTGGCCACCTACAAGCCCAGCGTGCGGCTCGTGGACTGCACCGTCTCCGGAAACACCGCCAAAGCCGGCGAAGCCGACCTCTCCGGTATGCCGGCGCCCGGTTCGTCGAATTCGGAGGAGCCGGGGAAGGCGCGCTTCGGGGCCGACTCGGCCCCTACTCCGTAGCCTGCCAGGAGAGCAGGGCGATGCCGGCGAGGTCGAGCGCGACGGCCGTCCAGCCGGACCAGGACATCCGCTCGCGCCGGACGAAGCGGCACCAGAGCGCGAAGAGCAGGATGCACGTGCCGATCGCGATCGGCATGACGAGCGACGTGATCCGAAGCGGGAACGCCGCCCGGGTCGCGGCGAAGAAGCAGACCTGCCCGAGCGCGACGACGGCCGCGCAGGCGGCGGAGACCCTCCAGACGAGGCCCGGCTTCCAGATTCGCTTCACGGCGCACGCGGACAGCCAGAAGACCGCGCCGATGGGCGACATCAGCGGCAGGCGCCAGGTCAGCGTCTCCGCCGAGAAGCCGGCGTACTCGGGGATCAGCCGAAGGAACTGCCCGGCGCCGATCAGGGCGAAGGCGCCGAAGACGAGCCGCCAGTAGAACGCATCGTTGGAGTCGGCGCCCGACGACGGCTTGTCCTTCGCGAAGAGGACCAGCGCGACGAGCGTGAGCGCGAGGCCCGTCCACTGAAGGGCCGTCGACGGGTTCCCCAGGAAGGCGACCGAGCAGACGAACGAGATGCCCATCGCGCTCTGCGAGAAGCACCACGCGATCCCCTGGCTGCCGCGGCCCATCGCGATCTTGAGCAGCAGGAAGGCGGCGATCTCCATCGCCCCGCTCGGCACCATGAGCGCCGAGAGGCGCAGCACCTCGCCCGCCGGCGCGGCCGTCGGCGGCTGCGCGATCCAGACGAACGCGGCGAAGAGCGTCTGGTACAGCGCGAAGAAGGAGAACATCCGGTCGCGGTCCGATGGCGCGGACCCGAAGACGACGCCGACGAGCGCCCAGAGGACGCCCGTGGCGAGCATGAGAAGGATGGCGTCGGTCATTTGGTTTCCTCCGTTGCGTGCGTGCGGAAAAACGGCGCGGAATTCTACCAGTTCTGCACGCGATTGCAATCGTTTCCGCATGGTTCTTCCGGTCGGTGGCACGATGGCGGGGAATGTGGTAGAAGGCATGCCATGAAACGGATTCCCATCCTGGCCGCGCTGGTCGCGGCGCCCTCCGCCTTCCGCGGGCGCTGACGCCCCGGCGCCTACCCTTCGCCGAGGCAGGCGCGGAGGAGAGACGGAGAGAGGATGCGGCGCGTGTCGTCGTCGACGAGGGAGAAGCGGTTGCCGTCGTTCGGGGTGGAGAGGTAGTTCCAGACGCACCACGGGATGCCGTGTTCGCGCAGGAGCGAGACGACGTCGCGCATCCATGCCTCGCGCCACGGGAGCTTCGCGTGGCGGATGGTGCCGAACTCGCCGCACCAGAGGATCTTCCCCGGGTGGGCGGCCTTCCAGGCGAAGGCGTCGCGCAGGACGTCGGCGAGGAAGTCGCGCCCGATCTCCGCGAAGCCGTCGAAGCGGCGCGGGTCGAGACCGGTCTCGCGGGCGTGGTCGCGGTAGCGCTCCGGGTCGCCGGGATACGGCATGTCGCGGTTGTAGAAGCAGTGCGGGGCCTGCAGGACGCCGCGCTGGTGCGTGAAGGCGGAGGGCTCGTACATGTGGAACGCGTAGGCGACGCGCGGGTCGTCCAGCACCGCCATGCGCGGCAGCGCCCACGGGTTGTTCCAGCAGGTTGGGCCCACGACGATCCAGCGCGCCGGGTCGAGGCGGCGCAGCGCGGCGACGGTCCGCGCGGCGAGGGCGTTCCAGACGGCGGGGTCGACGTCGCGCACCTCGTTGAGCAGCTCGAACGCGACGGCGGGCCGGTGGGCGAAGCGGCGCGCGACCGCCTCCCAGAGCGCGACGAAGCGGTCCTGCAGCTCGGCGCTCTCGAGCAGCTGCACGGGCTCCTCCACGTCGCAGTAGTTGCCGACGGCCTTGTGGAGGTTGAGGACGACGCCGAGGCCGCGCGACTCGAACCACCCGCAGAAGCGGTCCAGCAGGCCGAGGATCTCCTCGCGGAAGACGCCGGGGCGCTCCTCCAGCACGCGCTGGTCGAAGCCGACGCGGACGTGGTCGAAGCCCATCGCCGCGACGTTCTCCGCGTCCGCCTCCGTCAGATACGTGCGGAAGTGCTCGAAGTCTCCGGCCGTGAGCCGCGTCCGCCACGCCTGCGGCAGGACGTTGAAGCGCTTGTAGTTCGTGAGCCACCCGCCGAAGCCCATGCCGCGGCGGTATTCGGGGAAGAGGGGGACGGAGCGTGTCGTGTTCATCGGACGGACGGGGAATTGGCGTCGAGCGCCGCGATGCCGTTCGGGGATTTGCTTTCCATGTCGGTAGATTCTAGCCCGTTGCGCGGCCGCCGCGCAAGGGGAGGATCCGCCACACGGCGGCGAAGCCGGCGAGCGCGAGGAGGAGGACGGCGCGGAAGTAGCCGCGGTAGGCCTCGAGCGCCTCCGGGCCGGGCGCGGGGGTCGCGGCGGCGCGGGGCAGCAGCAGGAAGGAGAGGACGAGCCCCGCCGCGCCGGCGACGAGCCCGGTCGCGAGGTAGAGCGCGGTCGAGGCGGAGACGACGAGCCGCGGCTCGACGGCGGAGACGGCGTAGTGCAGCGTCGCCGTCTCGTTGAGCGCCTTGGCGACGCCGAGCGCGAAGAAGACCGCGAGCAGCGCCGCGACCGTCCCGGCCGGCGCGGCGGCGGCCGAGGCGTCCGGCAGGAGCGCCCACGCGGCCGCGGCGGCGGCGAGCAGCCCGTAGGCGCCCACGAGCTCCAGGCGCGGGCCGATGCGGCGGGCGATCGCGCCGTTGGCCCACGAGCCGAGGCCGCCGGCGAGCAGCGAGGCGGCGGAGAACGCCATCGCCTGCAGGTCGCTCGCGCCGTAGCCGCGCTTGAGGATCACGACGGAGGTCGGGAAGACCAGCGCGTAGAGCAGGTTCACGGCCGCCGCGCCCGCGACGAGGCGGCGGTAGGGCCGGTGCGCCGCGAGCGCGCGCAGGTCGGCGAGGACCGGCTGGCGCGCGCCGTCGCGCAGCGCCTCCGTCTCGTGGGCGCGGAAGAGGAACGCGGCGGACCAGACGCCGAGCGCGGCGCCGGCGGCGACGATGGCGGCGAGGCGCCCGATCGACTCCCCGCCGCGCAGCGCGAGGAGGACGGCCGGACAGCCGAGGCCGAGCCCGGCGTAGAACAGCGCGCCGACGCGCCCGAGCGCGCCGGCGCGCTCCGCCGGGCCCGCGGATTCGCCGACGAGCGGGCCGTAGAGGACGACGCCCGCCGAGCGGCAGGCGTAGAAGCCGGTCGCGCCGAGCAGGACCGTCGCCGAGACGAGCCCCGGGCGCCCCGCGCCCCAGAGCGCGGCCGCCGGGACGAGCAGCGCGAAGGCGTTGCGCAGCGCCCAGAACGTGCCGCCCGCGCGCGCCGCGCCCCAGCGCCCGGCGGCGAGGCGCCCGAGCGGCATCGCCGCGAAGCCGGCGTAGAAGAGCGTCCCGCCGAACGCGGCGCAGACGGCGTCCGGGCAGCCGAGCCGGACGGCGACGAGGACCATCACGGTCTCCCCGACGCCGGCGAAGGAGAGGCCGTTCACGAGGTTGTAGAGCGCGAGGCGCCGGAGCGACGTGCGGCATTCGGCGGGGGTGAGGGGTCTTGAGAAAACCATGGCGTCCGAGTCGTGCAGGTCTCCGGATTCAGATCAGATGCACCATATAGACCGGCAGGTAGACGATTCCGTCCGCCTCGTGCCGGTCGGCCGTGCAGACCACGTATTTGATTCCCAGATGTCGCGGGAACTTGGCGATCAGGCGGTCCAGCGACTTGTGCGAACGATAATGGGCCGACTTGACTTCGACGGGGCTGACCTTGATTCCGTTCTTGACCAGAAAATCGATCTCCATCGTGTTCTCGAGCCTCTTCGGGTCGGTTCGGGAATAGAAGAAGAGCGGCCGGCCGCGCGCCGCAAGCGACTGCGCCACGACGTTCTCGAAGAACATTCCTTCGTTCACGCCGATGTTGTCGTGGAGGACCGCGCGAAGAAGCCGCCCGTCCGGCTCCGGTCCGCCGGACATCGCCTGGGTGAGCAGCAGCCCCGTGTCGAGCGAATAGCATTTGAACGACGAGTTGTCGCGGTACATCGCCAGCCCCACGTTCGGATTCGTGGCGTTGTAGGCGACGTTCGCGACCATTGCGTCCTCGAGCCAGAGAAACGCGTTCTCGTACCGGCGCATCCGCGCGTTCACGTCGATGTCCGAAAGATGGAACTTCTTCTCCCGCTTGGACAATTCGGCCGGAATCGTCCGAAAGACGGAGCGGACCTTCGAGGCGTATCCTTTCGCGTATTTGCCGATGTCCCGGTCGTAGAGGGAGAGGATTTCCCGTTTCGCGTTTTCGGACGCTTCGAGCGCGTGGTCTTCCGCCGCCAGATACGCTTCGACGCTTTGCGGCATCCCGCCCACGGCCATGTAGAGTCGGAAGAGGGACATCGCTTTCCCGTGGAGGGACTCGCCGAGCGGTCGCCGGGCCTCGAAACGTTCGCGGATGAAATCCTTCGTCATCGTCTCGCCGAGGGCTTCCAGAAATTCCTCGAAATCGAGGGGGAACAGCTTCATTCCGTGCTCTTCGGACGGAATCTGGATGTCCTTCACGTTTTCCCGGATGCCCACGAGCGAACCGGTTTCGATGAAATGGTATTTCCCGTATTCCATGAAGGACTTGATCATTTCCCGCGCGACGGGGAAGCGCTGCACCTCGTCAAAGACGATGCACGACCTGCCCGGAACCAGCCGGACCCGAAAGAGGAGCTCGAGCCGGGTCAGCAGGTCTTCCACCCCGTCGGCGTTGGCGAATTCCTTTTTGGCAGCCTTCGTCAGCTTGTCGGAATGGGAAAAGTCGATGAAGATGGACGACTGGTATTCCCGCGAAACGAAGTCGCGCACGAGAAACGACTTGCCGACGCGCCGAGCCCCTTCGACGAGAAGCGCGTACCTGTCCGCGAGCCGGGTCTTCCAGTCCAGCATTTCGGCGTAGGCTTTTCGCAGAAAACGTGTTTTTTTCATTTGTTTCGATCCTTTCAAGCGACGCGAAAACACTAGCATTTCGACCGGTCAATGTCAACCATCTGTCACGAAATAGAAAAATCTTAACTTCGAATTCGTCACGAAATAGGAAAAATCAATGATGCAAATCGTCACGATCTGGAAAATGCTGCCATCGCCGCGCCTTGCCGCTCCAACGGCGTGGCGGGGGGCCCCCCCCCCCC
>CAMOEO010000063.1 GCA_946612175.1 uncultured Verrucomicrobiota bacterium | reverse complement strand
CCGCCCCCGCCCCCGCCCCCGCCGACTGACCATGCTCTTCCCGACCACCGAATTCGCGCTCTTCTTCGCGGCCGTCCTCCTGCTCTGGTGGGCGCTGCCGGCGCGGTGGCCGCGCGCCCGCAAGCTCCTGCTGCTCGGCGCGAACCTGGCGTTCTACGCCTGGTGGTCGTGGCGCTTCGCGCTGATGCTCGTCGCCTCGGCGCTGCTCAACCACGCGCTCGCCCTCGCCGTGGCGCGCCGCGCCGACCCCGCCGCGCGCCGCCGCCTCGTGCGGCTCGGCGTCGTCGCCAACCTGGCGCTGCTGGCCTTCTTCAAGTACGCGGCCTTCCTGGTCGTCGACGCGCTGCACCCGCTCCTGCTGGAGCTCTGCCGCGCCGCCGGCCCCGGGGCGCTCCAGGCCTTCCTCGACTTCCAGCAGGACCGGACCTTCCCCTTCGTCCAGAGCATCGTCCTGCCGATCGGCATCTCGTTCTACACGTTCCAGGCGGTCGCCTACCTGGTCGACGTCGGCCGCGGCGCGTGCCGCCCCGCCCGCTCGGCGCTCGACTTCGCGAACTTCCTCGCGTTCTTCCCGAAGCTCTGCGCCGGCCCGATCGCGCGCCCGGCGGAGCTGCTGCCGCAGATGGAGGACCTCCCCGGCCGCGACGCGCGCATCGACACCGGCCGCGCCCTCTGGCTCGTCGTCTTCGGCCTCCTCAAGAAGACGGTCCTCGCGAACTTCCTCGCGGAGCGCCTCGTCGACCCCTTCTTCTCCCACGCGGGCTCGCTCGGCGCGGCCGACGCGCTGCTCGGCGCCTGGGGCTACGCGGTGCAGCTCTACCTCGACTTCTCGGCCTACACCGACATGGCGGTCGGCCTCGCGCTGCTGCTCGGCTTCACGCTGCCCGTGAACTTCGACGCCCCCTACCACTCCCGCACGCTGCAGGAGTTCTGGCGCCGGTGGCACATCTCGCTCTCCTCCTGGCTGCGCGACTACCTCTACATCCCGCTCGGCGGCTCCCGCCGCGGCGCCGCCCGCACCTACCTCAACCTCTTCCTCACGATGCTGCTCGGCGGGCTCTGGCACGGCGCGGGCTGGATGTTCCTGCTGTGGGGCGCGCTCCACGGCGCGTACCTCGCGGCCGAGCGCCTCGTCCTGCGCCGCCTGCCCGACGCCGCCTCCGCGCCCGTCCGCTTCCTCCAGCGCGTCTGGATCTTCCACGTCGTCGCCTTCTTCTGGCTCTTCTTCCGCGCCGGGACCGGCGGCCTCGGCCTGGCCGGGGCGGGGGAGGTCCTCTCCGCGTTCGCGCGGACCGGCGCGCCGTCCACGCTGTTCACCGGCACCGCCGCGCTCGTCCTCGCCGCCGGCTTCCTCTGCCAGCTGGCGGACGCCTTCCGCCCCCGCGCGCTCTGGGATCGCTTCAACCGCCTCCCCGTCCTCGTCCAGGGGCTCGCCGCCGCCGTCCTGCTCACCCTCGTCCTGGGGCTCGGCCCGACCGGCGTCCCCGCGTTCATCTACTTCCAGTTCTGACCTCCCGTGCCCGACCGCAAAGCCCCCAGCCCCCCGCCGCCCCGCGGCGCCCGAACGCCCGGCGAAGTCCTCGCCCTGGCCGCGGCGATGCTCGTCGCCGCGCTCGCGCTCAACGCGCCGGCGATGCTCCGCAGCGCCGAGAAGCTGCCGTTCGACGCGCCGTCGCGCGCCTTCGCCATCCGCGCCCTCTCGCCCGCGGCGCGGCTCTCCGCCGCGCTCCGCCTCGACCGCCTCCGCGCCGCCGCCGAGGCCGCCGAGCGCCGCTGGCTCGAGCCGCCGCCGCCCGTCCTGCCCGAGCCCGCCTCCGCGCCGGAGGAGGACGACGGCTCCTTCGAGGACGACGACGACCTCGACGAATTCCTCCTCTAGACCATTGTCCCCCCTTTCAACAGCAACCCCCATCCCGACCATGAAGAAAACCCACCTCCTCCCGTTCGTCCTCCCGCTCCTCCTCGCCGCCGGGGCCGCGCCCGCCGCCGACAATCCGCCGCCGACGCCGGACACCCCCGTGCTGATGGTCGGCGACTCGATGATGCGCCTCCTCGGCTCCGCCATGGAGAAGCAGTGCAAGAAGGCCGGCATCCAGCCCGCCGTCGCCTTCTCCTCGCTCGGCTCCGGTCTCGTCCGCCCCAACGTGTTCGACTGGAACGCGAAGATCGACGAGCTCTGCCGGGAGCACTCCCCGAAGACCGTCGTCGTCGCCATCGGCACGAACGACCGCCAGACGCTCGAAGGCGGCGACAGCGGCGCGATCCGCTACGGCGTGCCCGAATGGGAGGAGGAGTACGCCCGCCGCGTCGGCGCGTTCATGGACCGCCTCCTCGACAAGGGCGTCACCCGCATCGTCTGGCTCCTCCTGCCCGACATGAAGGAGCCGGCCAACCAGGAGCACGCCCAGCTCGTCAACCGCATCGTCAAGGAGCAGTCGCAGGCCGAGTCCCGCCGCGACCGCGTGACGCTCTTCGACCTCGCGCCCGTCCTCTCCCGCCGCCCGGGCCAGTTCTCGCAGTTCGTCATGTCCAACACCGGCGCCGCCCTCGCCGTGCGCGACCCCGACGGCGTCCACCTCACCGCCGACGGCGCGAAGCTCTGCGCCCGCGCCCTCCTCAAGACCTTCTGGAACAAGTGATGACCTCCCTCCGCGCCCCCGTCCCCCCCGCCGCCCTCGCGGCCCTCGCGCTGGCCTTCGCCGCCCCCGCGGGCGCGGAGCCCCCGCGCCTGCTCTCCACCACGCCCTCCTCCGGGGCCGCGGTCACCCCCGGCGCCGTCCTCCCGCTCCCCGCCGAGGCGACCGAGGAGCAGCGCGCCGACTTCGACGAGGTGATCGCCGAGGCCCGCGCCAACGACGTCTCCGTCACCGACACGCTCGCCCTCATGTACCACGGCCTGATGCTCACGCAGGACGAGGAGTACGCGGAGGCGATCCCGTTCCTCGAGGAGGCGATCCGCCGCGACCCCTCGCTCCAGCCCGCCTGGGAGGGGCTCGGATGGTCCTGCATCAAGGAGGGCGACACCGACCGCGCCATCCGCCTCTGGGAGTACTTCCGCCGCCTCATGCCGCAGGAGTCCCTCCCCCACGCGCTGCTCGCCCAGGCCGCCGTGATGCGCAGCGACTGGAAGGCCGCGGACGCCTCCTACCGCGAGGCGCTCCGGATCAACCCCAACCAGTACGACGTCCGCTTCTGGTTCGCCCAGAACCTCATGCGCCTCGGCCAGGCCGACGAGGCCGAGAAGGTCTTCCGCGAGCTGCTCGCGGAGGATTCCGACCGCCTCGACGTGGCGCTCAACCTCGCCGCCCTGCTCACGCAGCGCCTCGCCTACGACGAGGCCGTCGCGATCTACCGCCGCGTCAACGAGGAGATCCCCGGCAACCCGCGCTTCATGCTCGACCAGGCGCTGCTCGAGGAGCGCGTCGGCGCGCTCCGCGAGGCCGACCAGATCTGCCTCGACGTGCTCGAGATCGACCCCGGCAACACCCGCGCCATGCTGCTGCGCGCCGACATCGCCGAGATCTCCGGCCAGCAGGACATCCGCCCCCTGCTCAACATCATCGGCGAGACGACCGACCCCGATTCGCGCGCGTTGCTCCGCATCCGCCTCGCCAACCGCTGCCACGTCGCCAACGTCCGCCGCCCCGGGCAGTACCCGACCTCCTTCGTCCTCGGCCTCATCCGCGACGCCATCTCCGACGCCCCCGCCAACACCGAGTACCGCGTCCTCTACGCCGAGCGCCTCCTCGAGGCCGGCCGGAGCGAGGAGTGCCGCTCCTGGGCCGTCGGCATCCTCGAGAACGACAACCGCAACCACGTCCGCGCCAAGATGCTCCTCTTCGAGCTGGCGATGCGCGAGAAGCGCTACGACGACGCGCTGCAGATCCTCGCCGACCGCTACGGCGGCTTCGACTCCACCGACCCCACTTTCCACTACTACAAGGCCCGCCTCTACACCGCCCGCGGCGACTTCGCCGAGGCGCTCCGCGAGGTCGACGCGATGGAGGCCGCGGCCCAGCAGGGCGCCGTCTTCACGCTCGCCTACGACGGCCTGACCGAGAGCGACTGGACGCCCGCCACCTCCGTCCGCCGCCTCCACGAGCACATCCTCGCCCTCCAGCGCGAGGGCTTCACGCTCGTCTCCCCGGCCGACATCCCGCACCTCGTCGGCCTCGCCACCGGCGAGTCCCGGGCCAACGCCGTGGCCCGCCCCGACGTCCCCGCCACGGCCCGCTTCCTCGACACCCTCCGCTACGGCCTCACCGGCGAGCGCCGCTTCCCCGCCCACCGCGACGGCGGCCCCGACGACGTCCCGCCCCCCCACAAGTACTTCGCCGTCACGTTCGACGGCGACCAGCGCTCCTCCCTCGTCCTCGGCACCCCCGTCGCCCGCTCCTTCGGCGTCCCGTTCGGCATCTTCACCCCCACCAAGCCCGAGGAGGAGTACGTCCCCGCGCGCGCCGGCTGGCAGGAGCTGCGCGACGCCGCCACCTCCGGCGCCTGGGTCGTCGGCAGCCAGCTCTACGCCTCCGACCTGCTCCAGCCCGTCGACGCCGACGGCAAGGACGTCCGCCCCCCGCTCGTCAACCGCATCTGGCTCCAGGACAAGGGCCGCCTCGAGTCCATGAACGAGTGGGACCGCCGCATGCGCTCCGAGTTCCGCCTCAGCCGCAAGATCCTCCGCGAGGAGATGGGCCCCGAGGACTGCCCCGTCCCCCTCGTCTCGTACCCCTACGGCAACGTCGGCCAGTACGGCGCCAGCAACCTCTCCGCCCTCCGCAACCCCTCCCGCAGCATCCTCTCCGAGGCCGCCCGCGAGTACGCCGTCGGCTTCATCCAGGACGCCTCCGGCTGGACCGTCGCCGGCGACGACCTCGCCCTCGTCCGCCGCTACGAGCCCAACTGGAGCGACGAGGGCTCCGACCTCGTCCGCCACGTCTACGAGACGCATCCCGCGTTCGTCGCCCGCCGCCTGCGCGCCGAGATCGCGATGCTGATGAACCGGCCCGGCCTCGCCGGCCGCATGCTCGAGCTGCTCCGCCGCGACGGCTACCCCGAGGACCTCTGCCGCGCGATCGAGGTGCAGATCCGCTCCCACTTCCGCAACAAGCCCCTCCACGACGTGAAGCCCCTCGTCGACGTCTCCACCCGCGAGGCGGGCGACGTCCCGGAGGGGGCCGAGCCCCCGGAGGCCCGCGACCCCGAGCCCGCGCCCGGCGCCGCGCCCGGCGTCGTCGACGACGACGGCGAGCTGCCCGAGAACCTCGTCTCCGCCGAGAACCCCGACGCCTACGACCCCGTCAAGGGGCGCGAGTCCGGGGTCGCCGCGCGCGAGGCCGTCGGCCGCGTCACCGAGACCACGCCCGATCCGCTCATCTACCTCTCGCACCCCACCATCGGCGCCGAGGCGATGCACGCCAAGGCCAACGACCAGGTCGAGTCGTACGGCTTCGGCCTCCGCGCCGGGCTCGACCTCAACCGCAACTCGTCGCTCTCCGTCCGCTCGTTCCAGGGGGAGCTGCGCCAGACGGTCCGCCCGCGCTGGAACGCGATCATCGTCACCAACGTCCCCTTCGCCAAGTCCAAGTACCGCTTCAAGGCGAAGACCGAGGAGCTCACCGCCAGCTACTCCCACCGCACCTCCGTCGGAGCCACGCTCACCGCCACCATCGGCACCGCGAAGCGCTCCCCCGCCGGGAAGCGCCCCGACCCCACCGACATCAACCTCGAGGACGAGCACGGCTCCCGCAACTTCGACCTCTCCGACGACGACACCGTCCTCCTCGTCTCCCTCGGCGGCCGCTGGCACCCGCGCGACAACCTCGAGCTCTCGTTCGTCTACGACCGCAACTACGTGCAGTCCGCCGTCAAGTTCATCCCCTACCACAGCGCCGCCGTCGGCGCGGACTGGAAGCCGCGCGACGACTGGCTCCTGCGCACCTCCGCCCGCTACTGGTCCTACGACGACGACAACGCGATGTTCGCCGGCCGCCTCGAGTCCTACTGGGAGACCAACCCCGACCTGGGCATCTGGCTCGGCTTCCAGCTCTCCACCGACACCGCGAGCAAGCCCTGCGACTTCTACTGGACGCCGTACTGGGACGAGCGCGCGATGGGCGTCATCCGCTACCTCCAGCGCTGGGAGGGCTACTCCTTCCGCCTCGACCTGCTCGGCGGCTTCCACCGCGCCCGCGGCCGGCCCCCCGTCCGCTACCAGATCGACGAGGAGGTCGAGAAGACCGTCTACGTCGAGGGCGTGGCCAACACCGTCACCGAGACGCGCGAGGGGACCTACATCCTCGAGGACGAGTCCTCCGGCTGGTCCGTCGCCTGGGGCGTCTCGGGCACGTACGAGCGCTCGCTCAACAGCTACTTCGACGTCATCCTCGAGGGGCAGGTCACCGCCCTTCGCGACTACATCGACCACTCCTTCCTCGCCTACCTCCGCCTCCGCTTCTAGCCCGATGCCCATCGAACCCGCCAGCCCACCCCCCGAAACGCCCGACGCCATCGTCCTGCGGGCGCTGGCGGAGCTCAACCTCCAGCCGGACCCCGCCGCCGCGCAGGCCCGCGTCTGCCTCGCGCTCCGCGAGCTGTTCGGCGCCGGCCGCGCCTGGCTCGCCGGGCGGAGCCTCGCCTACGACCCCTCGGTTCCCGCCCTCGCGGCCCCCGACCGCTTCACCTACGCCGAATCGCTCGCGGCCGGCGCATCCACGCCCGGCGCCGCGGCGAAGGAAACGCTCCTCCCCGCCCTGAGCAGGCAGGCGGCCGAAGGGCCGGGGCCCGCGCTTCTCGCGCGCACGGGTTCCGCCACCGGCGCCGCGGCGGAGGCCCTCGCCGCGCTCGGCGCCCGGTCGATCCTCGTCCGCCCGCTCCGCGTCCGGGGCTCCCTCTGGGGGCATCTGGCCGCCGCCGTCGACGAGGACGGATTTGCGCCCTCCGACGCCGCGCTCGCCGCCCTCGAAACGCTCGCGTCGTCGGTCGAGGGCCTTCTCGGCCACATGGAGGACGAGGCCCGCCTCGGCCTCTCCCGCATGCTCGCCGAGCAGCTCATCGAGCAGATCCCCGTCGCCGTCTTCGTCATCGACGACCGGCACCGCATCGCCATGCTCAACGGCCATACGGCGCGGATCGCGGGCATGGACGCGCGCGACGTCCTGCGCGAGGGCTGCGTCGGGCTCTTCTGCGACGGGAAGACCGACTTCGGGGCGTGCCCCGGGTTCGCAAGCTTCCGCACGGGGGCGAACTGGGACGGCGAGGTCGAGCTGAAGGGCCGCCACTACCGCGTCGCGGTCCGGCCGATCCGGGACGGGGACCGGATCCCGTACTCGCTCGTCATGCTCGACGACTGCACGGAGAACCTCCACAACCGGCGGCTGCTCGAGGCCTCCGTCCTGCGGCTCGAGCGCCTCCTCCGCCAGTCCGACGGCATCCGGGCCTTCCTCACCCGGCTCGCCACCAACCAGGACCCCTCCGAGGTCCTCAATCAGGGCATCCTGGAGGCGGCCGAACTGCTCGACGCCTCCTGCGCCTACCTCCTGCGCATCTGGCCGGACGGCCGGGAGGAGGCCGTCTTCCGCTGGTTCCGCGACCCCGCCACCGGGGAGGCGTTCGCCCGCGAATTCTCGGCCGGCACCCTCTCCAGCCTCGTCCGGGGGCGCGGCGAGGTGATCCACATCCGCGGCCGCGGCGACGACGAGCGGGGCCGCCGGCTCGACGAGCTCCTCGGCGTCATCGGCTGCAACCGGATCCTCGTCGAGCCGCTTCTCCACAACGGGGCCGTCTGGGGCCGCATGGGCTTCGCCACCGAGGCGTCCGGCGACGTCTCCCGGGACGACCGCGACCTGCTCCACGAGGCGGCCGCCCTGGCCGAGATCTCCATCCGGCGCAACCGGCTCCTCGAGGAGAACCGGCGCAAGGAGGAGGGGCTCCGCGAGGCCGTCGCGAAGGCCGAGGCCGCAGCCCGCGCCAAGACGAACTTCCTCGCCACGATGAGCCACGAGATCCGGACCCCGCTCAACGCGGTCGTCGGCTTCTCCGAGACGCTTGCCCGCCTCTCCGGGCTCCCCGCCGAGGCCCGCGAATGCACCGAGGGGATCAGCCAGTCCGCCAACGCGCTGCTGGACCTGATCAACGACATCCTCGACTTCGCCAAGCTCGAGTCCGGGACCGACATCGGGATGCTCCGCGGCGAGTGCGACCTCGGCGCCCTCTTCCGCGAGATGAAGACCGTCTTCCGCTACTCCGCCCGCGCCCGGGGCATCGAGCTGCGGTGCTCCATCCCGGCCGGCTTCCCGCACCTCCGCCTCTCCCCGACGCGCTTCCGCCAGATCCTGCTCAACCTCGTCGGCAACGCCGTCAAGTTCACCCCGAAGGGGTTCGTCGAGTGGACGGCCTCCTGCGAGCCCGCCGGCGAGGGCGCCGTCTCGCTCGCCATCGACGTCCGCGATACCGGCATCGGCATCTCCGCCAAGGACCTCGAGACGATCTTCGACCCCTTCGTCCAGTCCGGCGCCCTCCGCCCCGACGCCAGGGCCCAGAAGGGCACCGGACTCGGCCTCCCCATCGTCCGCCGCCTCGTCGCGGCCTGCGGCGGCACCGTGGACGCCGAGAGCGAGCTCGGCAAGGGCTCCGTCTTCCACGTCCGCATCGGCCGCGTCGAGACGGTCGCCGCCCCCGCCGCCGCCGCGCCGCGGCGCCCGGCGGACGCAGCCGCCCCCGCCGTCCCGGACGACTTCGTCCCGATGCTGGTGGACGACATTCCCCTCAACCTCCGCATCCTCGCCCTCCACTTCCGCAGCCTCGGCATCCGCGACACCCTCCAGGCCGAGTCCGGCGAACAGGCGCTCGAGCTCCTGCGCACCCGGCGCCCCTCCGCCGTCTTCACCGACCTCTGGATGCCCGGGATGGACGGCGCCGCCCTCGCCCGCGCCATCCGCGCCGAACCCGCCTTCGCCGGCGTGCCCGTCGTCGCCGTCACCGCCGACAACGACGCCTCCGCCTCCTTCGACGCCTCCGTCTTCGACGACATCCTCGTCAAGCCCCTCGACACCGCCAAGGTCGCCGACTGCCTCGCCCGCCTCTACGCCTCCTCCTGACCCCGCCCCCGCCTCCCCAACTCCAAGCTTTCCCCTTTCAACCCCTTCAACCCTTTCAACCCTTTCAACCTTTTCAACCCCTTCAACCTCTTCAACCTCTTCAACCTCTTCAACCTCTTCAACCCCTTCAACCCCTTCAACCTCCCTCCTCCCCGCACATGGATACCTCCGAAAAACCGAAGATCCTCATCGCCGACGACGCCGACATCGGCCGTTCCATCCTCCGCGCCCTGCTCCGCAAGGAGTTCGACGTCGTGGAGGCCAGCAACGGGCTCGAGGCCGTCAAGGCGCTCTCGACCGAGGGAGGGCGCTTCGCCGCCGTCCTGCTCGACGTCATGATGCCCGTCATGGACGGCTTCGGCGTCCTCCGCTTCATGCGCGAGAACGGCCTCGCGGGCCGCATCCCCGCGATCATGCTCACCGCCATCGCCGACACCGACGCGAAGATCCGCTGCTACGACGCCGGCGCCACCGACGTCGTCGAGAAGCCCTACGACGAGAAGCTCCTCGTCCGCAAGATCCGCGTCCTGGCCGACGTCTTCGCCGCCCGCCCCGCCGCCGCGGAGGCGGGCGAGGCCGAGGCCCGCGCCGCGTTCGCCGAAGGCGTCCTCGACGCGCTGCCCGACGCCGTCTACGCCACCGACCCCTCCACGCACCGCGTGACGCTGGCCAACGCCGCCTTCCGCGAGCTGCCCGGCGTCCCCGCCGAGCCCGTCGGCCGCGACATCCGCGAATGCCTCCCCGCCGCCGCGGACGCCATCCTCGCGGTCTGGGAGATCCTCGTCATGCGCCGCACGCGCGTCGAGCGCGACTTCCGCCTTCCCGGCGACCCCCGGCTCTGGCGCGTCTCCTACAACGCCCTGCTCGACGAATCCGGCCAGATCACCGATCTCGTCGGCCACATCGTCGCCGTTCCCGCGAGCCCCTCCTCCCTCCCATGAACGAAAACATCGTCCACCACCTCCGCGACGTCCTCGAGCTCGAGCCCGAGGAGATCCCGTCGCTCTACGAGACCTTTCTCCGCAGCTTCGGCGAGTGCGCCGGGCGCCTCCGCGCCGCCGTCGCCGCGCCGGACTACGTCGCCATCCGCGCCGCGACGCACACCCTCATGGGCTTCGCCCGCAACATCGGCGCCAACGACCTCGGCGACGCCGCCCTGGCCCTCAACGCCGCCGCCCACGCCGCCGATCCCGCCGCCTGCGCCCTCGGCGTCCGCGAGATCGAAGAACTCCTCCAACGGTACCAGGCCGAGGCCCCCGCCCCCGCATCCCCCGCATGACGATCGAAAAGACCAAGCTCGGACTTCCCGTCCTCGACGATGCCGTCGGGGGCGTCTACTTCAACCTCCCGACCCTCGTCCAGGGCCGCCGCGGGAGCGGCAAGACCATCCTCGCCGCCCATTTCGCCGACAAGGTCCTCCGCACCGGAGAGCGCCTCCTGTTCTTCTGCGAGAGCGCCCCCGAGGCGGTCCTGCTCGACGCCCGCACCGCCGGCTTCGACTTCGAGACGCCCGCCGCCTCCGGCCAGCTCGTCATCGTCCCCGTCCGCACCGCCTTCGAGGCCGGGCGGGACGGCGCCTTCCCGTTCGCGGAGGCCCTTCGCGAGCTCCGCTCCCTCGCCTCCCGCTCCTCCGCCTCCTTCGCCGTCTTCAGCTCCGTCGTCCCCTGGCTCGCCGCCCAGCCGACGGACGCGATGCCCGCCCGCGTCGAGTCCTTCCTCTCCGCGCTCTCCGCCTCGTCCCTCACGTCGCTGCTCCTCGTCCACCATCCCGCCTCCCGCCCCGCCGAGGCCCTCGTCGCGAAGCTCGCCGAGGAGTGCCCCGTCGTCCTCGAGACCGAGGCCTTCCGCTACACCCGCCGCGAGCTCCGCGTCGTCAAGTACCACGGCCGCGACGACCTCCGCCTCCCGCTCTCGTTCCCCCTCGAGCTCGTCTCCGGCAAGGGCCTCGTCCCGCCCGCCGCCGCCGCGGTCCCCGATCCCGACGTGCCGTCCCTGGACCCCGTCCCGCCGCCCGCCCCCCGTCCCGCCCCCGCGCGGCGCCGCGCGACCCTCTTCGACGGCTCCGCCTCCGTTCCCGCGCCGGGTCCTGCAAGCGCGGCGCCGGCCCCGGCCGCCGCCCCCGCCCGGCGCCGGACCACCCTCTTCTCGCAGCCGGCGGCGCCCGTCGCCCCCGCGCCGGGTCCCGAGAGCGCGGCGTCCGCTCGCGTGTACCCCGCCGCCGCTCCCGTGTTCGGTCCTGAGAGCGCGGCGACAGCTCGCGCTCACCCGGCGCCGGCCCCGGCCGGCGCCGCCCCCGCCCGGCGCCGGACCACCCTCTTCTCGCAGC
>CAMOEO010000062.1 GCA_946612175.1 uncultured Verrucomicrobiota bacterium | reverse complement strand
CCAGGCGCGCGTCGCCGCCGCGTCGGCGACGTCGAGCCGCCGCGGGTGCGCCTCCGCCCCCGCGGCGCGCAGCCGCTCCGCGACCGCCGCGAGGCGCGCCTCGTCGCGCCCGCAGAAAAAGACGTGCCGCGCGCCGTGCGCGGCGAGCCACTCGGCGCAGGCCTCCCCGATGCCGCTCGTCGCGCCGGTCACGAGCACGTTGGCGAAAGGTTCGTTCATGGCTCGGATTCTACCAGAACCCGCCACGCCGCGAAAGGGGGCGCGGCGGAGGGGGCTAGTCGTCGCCCGACGGGGGGCGGCGCAGGGCCTTCTTCTCCGACTGCGCGTGCTTGTCCGCGAGCATCCGCGCCTTGGCGCGGCGCGAGCGGCGGCGCTTCTGGCGGCGGATCCTCTCCGCCTCCTGCTGCGCCTTCGTCTTCTCCCCGAGGAGGATCGCGGCGACGCGCTCGCAGAGCTCCTCGCGGGCGCGGTAGCGGTTGAGGGTGAGCGAGCGCGAGGCCTGGCACTTCACCCGGAGGTCGAGGGGCGGATACGCGAGGCTCACGCAGGAGGAGGTCTTGTTGATCTTCTGCCCGCCCGGGCCGGCGCCGCGGACGAACGTCTCCACGAGGTCCTCCTCGCGGATGCCGAGCGAGAGCATGCGGGCGGCGAGCCGCTCCATCTTCTCGCCGGAGGGGGGCGGGGCGTCCATGCTACGCGGCCTCCGGATCGGCGGGCCTGGCCTCCGCCTCCTCCGCGGCCCTCCCCTTCCCGGCGTCGTCCTCGGCGTCCTTCGCCGCGTCCGGCTCGGCGGCGCGGTGGAGGACGGTCAGGACCGGGAAGTGGTCGGAGTAGCCGTCGGAGTAGTAGTTCTCCTCCGAGACCTCGTCGCCGTCCGTTCCGGCCTCGTACTGGCGGCTGCGGCGGTAGGACTTGGGCCGCCCGTCGTCGCCCCACCGCATCTCGGGGGGGTGGAAGGTGATCGTCTCGGAGGGCTTCCCGACGCGCCAGGCGGGGCCGGGCCGCCAGAGGGGAAGCAGCATGCGGGGGACGACGTGGATGCCGTCGAAGGTGTTCCAGACCTTGCGGCGCGCGTAGAAGAAGGAGCCGCGCGCGGACTTCGGGATGTCGCCGACGACATTGTAGGGGCGGAGTTCGGAGAGCGGCCCGCGGATCGAGGCGAGCGCCGTCCCGCGGTCGTTGGCGGGCTTGAGGCCGGCCATCATCGAGGGGCCGTCCATGTCCTCGTTGTAGTCGCCGAGGCTGAGGATCGTCGCGTTCGGGTCGAAGCGCAGGCGGCGCAGGATCTCGGAGCGCGTCTCGGCGGCCTCGGAGGTGCGGATGTCGATGTTCTCCTCGGCGTCGCCGATCTGGGACTTCCAGTGGTTGGCCAGCACGACGACGCGCGTGCCGTCGACCTCGATCTCCGCGACGAGCAGCCCGCGGCGCCAGCGGCGCGGCTTGTACTCGACGGACCGCACGGGGTAGCGCGAGAGGATCGCCACGTCGATGCCGCGGGGGTCGGTCGAATCGTGGTGCGCGATGTGCGGCAGCGTCCAGCCGTAGTCCGCCCGGACGCGGTCCGCGAGGGCCTGCACGGTGCCGAGGTTCTCGACCTCCTCGACGACGAGGATGTCCGGCTTCATCCGGTCGATGACCCACGCGAGGCGCCCGAGCTTCGTCCGGTACCGCTCCTCCGTCCAGCGCCGCCACGACGTCCGGCACCAGTCCGCGTCGCCCGGCGCCCCGGTCAGGTTGTTCGTCGGCTGGTCGACCACCGCGTCGTACAGGTTCTCGACGTTGTAGTTGGCGACGCGGAGCGTCCCCACCCGCGCCCGGGCGGGCGCGGCGAGGGCCAGGGCGGCGACGGCCGCGACGAGGAGGCGGAGGCTCTGCATGGCGGAGAGGATACCAGAACCGCCCCCGCGATTGCAAACGAAAACGCGGCTTGGGGGCGATGCGCCGCGGCATCCGTTTTCCTTTGTCTTTCCCCCGGGTCTTTGCTACAATCGCCGCCATCGCTCCGCGCCGCATCCCCCCGTCGCGGACCACGTCCCTTTCCACCCCAACCCCCACCCCCGCCATGCTCGACCCCGTGCTCTTCGCCCGCCCCTGGGAAATTCCCGAACTCACCTCGATGAACCGCCTCCGCGGCCGCGCGGACCTTGTCCCCTACCCCACTGCCGCCGCCGCGTTGAAGCGCGATCCGCGCAAGTCGAAGTGGTTCCTCTCGCTCGACGGCAAGTGGTCGGTCTCCTACCACGACAAGGTCGAGCAGGTGAAGGCCGCGGAGATCGCGGACGGCGCCGACCTCTCGAAGTGGCCGAAGGTCGACGTCCCCGGCGACCTCTGCACGCAGGGCTTCTCGCACCCGCACTACACGAACGTGCAGATGCCGTTCCAGAACGACCCGCCGCGCGTGCCGGACGACAACCCCTGCGCGGTCCTGCGCACGTCGTTCGTCCTGCCCAAGGGCTGGGAGAAGCGCCGCACCGTCCTGCACGTCGGCGCCGCCGAGTCGCAGGCGTGGTACTACCTCAACGGCGCGCTGATCGGCATGTCGACGGACAGCAAGCTGCCCTCCGAGTTCGACCTCGCCAAGTCCAAGGCGCTGCGCGAGGGCCGCAACGAGCTCGCGGTGCTGTGCGTTCGCTGGAGCGCGCAGAGCTACGTCGAGGACCAGGACCACTGGATGGAGCTCGGCATCCACCGCAGCGTCTACCTCTACTCG
The DNA here is from genome assembly GCA_946612175.1 of uncultured Verrucomicrobiota bacterium. Taxonomy (GTDB): domain Bacteria; phylum Verrucomicrobiota; class Kiritimatiellia; order RFP12; family UBA3636; genus UBA3636. The sequence continues at coordinate 8,761 of CAMOEO010000062.1, read as the reverse complement.
CAGGAACACATGTTCCTCGGCGACGTCACGGTCCGCGCGGGCTGGGACTGGGAGGCGAAGAAGCCCGCCGGCACGCTCTGGGTCCGCGCGAAGGTCGAGTACGACCACGCCCCCGACCGCCATCCGTGGGACCCGAAGAACATCGACGACCCGCACTACGACTGGAGCTTCGAGGCGCAGCTCTTCGACGCCAAGGGCAAGCCCGTCCCGGGCGCGAAGCTCGCCTCCGGCCCGCAGTCCTACGACTGGCGCTCGAACCTCGGCGAGGCCGTCGTCGAGACGCGCCTCCCGCGCGTCGCCCCGTGGAGCGCAGAGGTGCCGAACCTCTACACGCTCGTCGTCACGCTCCGCGACCTCAAGGGCAAGGTCGTCGAGTACGTCTCGCAGCGCGTCGGCTTCCGCGACGTGCGCATCGCCGGGCGCGAGCTGCTGGTGAACGGCAGGGCCACCGAGATCCGCGGCGTGAACCGCCACGAGTTCCACCAGGAGCACTGCAAGTTCGTCCCGGCGGAGACGGACGAGCTGGACGTGAAGCTCCTCAAGCGCTTCAACTTCAACGCCGTCCGCTGCTGCCACTACCCGGACGAGACGCGCTGGCTCGACCTGTGCGACCAGTACGGCATCTACCTCGTCGACGAGGCCGACATCGAGTGCCACGCCAACTACGCGGACCTCACGCACGACGACGCCTGGCGCCACACGTGGTTCGAGCGCGGCTCGCGCATGGTGCTGCGCGACAAGAACCACCCCTCCGTGATCTTCTGGTCGCTCGGCAACGAGAGCGGCGTCGGCGAGAACCACCTTGCGCTCGCCGACTGGATCCGCTTCGCCGACCCCACGCGCCCGATCCACTACGAGGGCGGGACGCACGGCGGCTGGCAGCAGGGCGCGTCGGTCTTCGGCTCGCCGATCTCGCACCGCATCACCGACGTCATCAACCCGATGTATCCCGGCATCGAGGACTACATGCTGCGCTACGTCGAGAAAGTGCCGGACGACCGACCGTTCATCATGTGCGAATACTCGCACGCGATGGGCAACAGCTGCGGCGGCTTCGCCGACTACTGGAAGGCCATCCGCTCCCATCACGGGCTCCAGGGCGGCTTCATCTGGGACTGGGTCGAGCAGGGCATCCTGCGCAAGGAGACCGGCGACTGGGGCTACGGCGGCGACTTCGGCGACTTCCCCAACGACGTCAACTTCGTCTGCAACGGCATGGTCAACCCCGACCGCACGCCCAAGCCGCAGATGTGGGACGTGAAGCACGTCCAGCAGCCGCTCGCCTTCTCCCTCGCCGACGCGAAGAAGGGAATCGTCGCGTGCGAGAACCGCGACTGCTTCCGCGCCGGCGCCGACTGGCTCGAGGCGACGTGGGAGGTGCAGGTCGAGGGCGAGGCCGTCGCGAAGGGCAAGGTCGCCCCGCTCGCCGTCGCCCCCGGCGCCAAGGCGACGCTGAAGCTCCTCGGCTACGACTTCCGGAAGCTCCCCTCCCTCGCCCCCGGCGAAGAGGCGTTCCTCTACGTCTCCGCCACGCTCAAGGCCGATGCGACGTGGGCGCCGCGCGGCCATCAGGTCGCGTGGGACCAGATGCCCCTTCCGCTCCCCGAGGACTCCGCCAAGGACCTTCCGCGCGCGATGCTCCTCGTCGAGAAGAAGGGCGCCGAAGTCGGCGTCGTCGAGAAGGACGGCGCCCCCGCCGCGCTCGTCGCCGGCCGCGTCACGCTTGCGCTCGACGCCGAGAACGGCGGCCTCGGCCCGCTCTCCGTCGACGGAAAGCCGCTCGTCCTCGCCGGCCCGTCCTTCACGCTCTGGCGCTGCCCGACCGACAACGAGTGCATCAAGGGCCAGGGCGACGCGGCGCGCAAGAACAAGTGGAAGGCGTTCGGCCGCTGGTGCATGGCAGGCCTCGACGTCATGGAGGAGAACCGCGTCGCGTTCTCCTTCAAGCCGCTCAAGGGCGGCGCCGTCTCGGTCGAGACGCGCTCCCTGTGGCGCCCCGTCGGACCGGACCTCGTTCCCTCCGGCTCTGCGACCGACCGCGCGTCCCCCCAGGGCGCGAAGGCCGGCGACCCCGCCACGCGGACCGTCCCGCACCCCGTCGAGCACCGCGCCAGCTACCGCCTCGAACCGACCGGCGCGCTGCTCTGCAAGCACGTCTTCATCGTCCCGAACGGGCTCGACGACCTGCCGCGCCTCGGCGTCCGCATGACGCTCGCACCCTCGCTGGAGAACCTCACGTGGTTCGGCCTCGGCCCGATCGAGAGCTACGCCGACCGCAAGGCCGGCTCCATCGTCGGCTCCTTCGCCTCGACCGTGACCGACCAGTTCTTCCCCTACGTCGTGCCGCAGGAGCACGGCCACCACGAGGAAACGCGGTGGCTCACGCTCTCCGACGCGCGCGGCCGCGGCCTCCAGTTCCAGGCCGAGGGCGCGAACTTCGGGTTCAACGCGACGCACCTGCCGGACGAGGTCCTCTGGCCCGCGAAGCACATCTCGGAGCTCAAGCCCGAGGAGAACGTCACGCTCTACCTCGACGCCGCCATGCGCGGCCTCGGCACCGGCTCCTGCGGCCCGGACACCCGTCCGGCCTACCGCCTCCGCCCCGGCACCTACCGCCTCGCCTACTGGGTCTTCCCGGTGTAGCCCCCAGTCCCGATGGCCGGGCTCCGTCCCGGCCAATCCCCCCATGAGCAACATCCTCGATCCCCGCACCTTCGGCGCCGTCGCGGACGGCGTCGCGCTCGACACCGCCGCGCTCCAGCGCGCCATCGACGCCGCCGCGCCCGGCGACCGCGTCCGGCTCGCCGGCGGCACGTTCCGCACCGGCACCCTCGCCCTCCGCGGCGGCCTCGCGCTCGAGATCGCGCCGGACGCCGTGCTCGAAGGCTCGCCCGACATCGCCGACTACCGCGACTGCGGCTTCCGCCACCCCGAGATGGGGAAGACCACGTCGCTGCTGTACGCGCTCGGCGGCGACGACATCGAGATCTGCGGCGGCGGCACGATCCGGATGAACGGCCCCGCGTTCATGGACTGGGACTTCGCCCATTACTGCCCGCGCGAGATCGACCCCGCCACGGTGACGCCCGAGATGCGCGAGCAGATGGTGTGCGCGATCAAGGAGCGCCCGACGCAGCCGATCTTCCTCGACTCCTGCCGTCGCGTCCGCGTCCACGACGTCGCCGTCCTCGACGCGCCGTGCTGGACCTTCACGTTCTCCCGGTGCGAGGACGTCGCGCTCGAGCGCGTCACGGTCGAGAACCACCGCCAGATCCCGAACTGCGACGGCGTCCACTTCAGCGCCTCGCGCAGGATCCGCGTGAGCGACTGCACCTTCCTCTGCGGCGACGACTGCTTCGCCGCGACCTGCATCACCGCCCCGTCGGGCGTCTGCGAGGACATCGTCGTCGAGCGCTGCCGCATGCAGTCGCGCTCCGCGGCGATCCGCTTCGGGCACCTCGACTCCACCGTCCGCAACGCGGTCGTTCGCGACATCCGGGTGGAGAAGTCCAACCGCGCGATCTGCGTCTTCGCGAAGGACGGCGGAAGCGTCTCCGACATCGCCTTCGAGCGCATCGAGGCCGAGACGAAGATCCACGCCGGCGGCTGGTGGGGCAAGGGCGAGGCGTTCGTCGTCTGCGCCGCGAACTCGACCGGCCGCATCGAGCGCATCGCGCTGCGCGACTGCGCGTTCGTCTGCGAGAACCCCGGCGTCGTGGCGGGGTCCGGGGGCAACGTCCGCGGCGTGACGCTGGAGCGCTGCTCCTTCCGCCACGAGGACGGCTTCACGCACCCGTGGTACCTCGGCAAGATGGATCTGCAGCCCAACGCCCCCCTCCGCGACGCCCCCTGGGCGCCCGGCGCGACGCTCTACGTCGACGGTGCGGCGGACGTCATCCTCGCCTAGCCCGCGCGCGCCCGGGCGCGGGGTGGCGCAAAAGCGGAAAGCATGATAGAATCCGGGCCGAAACGCACGCACGGCCTCCGGATCCCGGCCGCGCCCACCCTCTTTCCTCCCTCCGCCCATGCCCCGCAGAATCATCCTCCCGCTTCTCCTCCTCGCCCTGTCCGTCCTCTCCGCGCAGGCCGCCTACAAGGCGTTCTGGGTCACGGAGGCCATCTCCGGCATCACCGTCGGCCCCGTCGTCAACAAGCCCGGGAACCGCTTCGTCGCCGGAGGCTCGAGCTGGGTCGTCCTCGATTCCCGCCCGGGCGAGATCAACTTCGCCGACGCGAGGACGCTCGCGGTCCAGGGGCCGTACGCCCTCGCCGAGCAGCGCATGTTCGAGCTCGGCGAGCTGGCCTACGTCTTCACCCGCGTGGAGGACTACAAGGGCGACCGGCCGGGCGACGACGCCTCGCGCGTCTCGCAGGCCCGCCGCGCCCCCGCCCAGAAGGCGGAGGAGCCGGGCAGCCGCGACCTGCCGGAGCGCTGGGTCCTCGGCCCCGTCCCCAGCACCAATCCCGCCGCCCACAAGGACGCCGTCGAGCCCTGGTCCATCCCCACGCTCTCTCTCCGCCCGGCCGTGGTCGGCTTCGTCGATCTCGTCGACAAGGTCCAGTACGACTGGAAGCTCGGCGGACTCAGCGGCTCGCGCAAGCAGTCGCTCCAGGTCGTCCGCGCCGGCGTCTCCGGGGAGTGGAACGGATTCCACGCCGACCTCGGGATCTCCACCGGCGGAAAGACCTCTGGAACGCTCGTCAAGGACGGCCTCGCCGTGTCGCGGCTCCGCATCCGCGGCGGCAAAGGGCTCTTCGCCGAGGCGGGATACGACTACAGCTTCCTCCTCGACGACGAATGGAGCGTCTCCGTCGGCGGGGCCGCCTCCTGGCAGCGCATCGGCGCCGACATCTCCGCGCACTGCGCCCGCAAGGTCTCCGAGGCCTCCTCCCCCTTCGTCTACGTCCTCGACGACGCCGGCAACGTCGCCATCGAGCAATCCGCGGAGGGGCAGGCGGACACCTACGAGTTCGGCGACTGGTCCAGCGACCTCACGATCGAGGACCTCCGCGTCGCGGCGGCGGTCGGCCTCCGCTACGACCAGTGGTACTGGGGCCTCGGCGCCCGCTTCCAGCTCGACTGCTTCGGCGACGTCTCCGCCGACGTCGACATCCCCGCCCTGAACGGCTCCTACGGGCTGTCGGCCAAGCGCTCCCAGCCCGTGTCCCTCGTCCTCTCCGGATGGTACAGCCCCGTGGACAACTGGTACGCCATCGGCGCCCTCTCGTTCGGCGGAGAGACCCGGTTCCGCGTCGGCGTCGGCTACTTCTTCTAGAGGGGCCGCCATGAAGCGCGTCTACCTCGACTTCGACGACGTCCTCGCCGAGACGTTCCGCGAGCTCGCCCGCTTCGCCCGCGAGGCCTTCGGCCGCACCCCGCCGCCCGGGAAGTCCGTCCACTTCGACCTGCACGAGTCGCTCGGCCTCACCGACGCCGAGTACGGCGTCTTCATGGAGCGATTCCACGCGGAGCGCCTCCGCGCCGTCGACGAGATCCCCGGCGCCACCGCCGCCCTCCGCGGCTGGGTCCGCGACGGCGCCGCCGAGCCGGTCGTTGTCACCGGCCGGCCCGTCTCCTCCCACGCCGACTCCGTCGCCTGGCTCGAGGACCGCGGCCTCCCCGGCGTCCCCGTCCTCCACGTCGACAAGTACGCCCGCTTCCCCGACCCCGCCGCTCCCGGCGTCGTCCCCTTCCCCGCCCTCGCGGCGCAGGGCTTCGCCCTCGCCGTCGAGGACGCCCCCGCCGCGCTCGACGTCCTCGCCCGCTCCCGCCTCTGCCCCTACGTCGTCTTCGAGCGCCCCTGGAACCGCGCCTGGTCCGCCCCGCAGGACGGCGCCCCGCCCCTCGCCCGCCTCGCGGACTGGCCCGCCCTCGACGCCCTCGTCCGCGGCCTGCCCTGACCCCGCCGCCGCCCGTCCGCCATGAAGCACGCGATCCGCCTCCTCGTCTCCGCCGCCTGCTCGGCGCTCGTCGCCGGGCTCCTCCTTTCGCTCGCCTCCTCGCTCGGCGGCGGCGCCGCGCCCTCGGACGTCCTCGCCGCGCTCCGCTCCGCCCTCCCCGCCTTCGTCGCCGCCTACGCGCTCTGCCAGCTGCTGCAGGCGCTCGCCCGCGCGCAGCGGGCGCGGGTGCTGCTGCGCGCCTCGCTCGACGGCGCCGGAAGCGGCGCCGCACGGGGCCGCGTCCCCGGCCTCTTCCACACGCTGCTCGTCACGTTCGTGCGCGGGGCGTGCGCCGACATGCTCCCCGCGCGCCTCGGCGAGCTGAGCTACGTCGCGATGCTCAACCGCGGCTGCGCCGTCCCCGCCGCCGACTGCCTCTCCTCGCTCTCGATCGGCCTGCTCTTCGACTTCCTCGCGCTGCTCGCGGTCCTCGCCGTCGCGATCCCCGCCGCCGCGCAGGGGCTCTCCCTGCTCGGCTCGGCGATCCTGCTCGCCGGAATCTGCGCCGTCGGCGTCGCGCTGCTCTTCTTCGCGCTCCCCGCCGTGGCGGGGTGGCGCTGGGAGCGCCTCGCGCCCTTTCGGTGGCGCCCGGGCGCATGGCTGCTGCGGCTCGCGCGCGACGTCGCCGCGGCGGTCGTCGCCGTCCGGCGCGGCCGCGTCGCGGGCCTCGTCCTCGCGCTCTCGGTCGCCGTGCGCGCCGCGAAGTACGCCGGGCTCTACGCGCTCTTCGTCGCCGTCACGCGCCCGCTCTGGCCCGCGCTCTCGCACGCGCCCGTCGCCGCGGTGCTCGTCGCGCTCGTCGCCGCCGAGGGCGCGGCGAGCCTGCCCGTCCCGACGTTCATGAGCTTCGGCTCCTACGAGGCCGGCGGCCTCGCCGCCCTCACCGCGCTCGGCTTCCCCGCGGGCGACTCGCTCGTCGCGATGCTGGCGATGCACCTGCTGAGCCAGGCCATCGACTACTCCCTCGGCGGCCTCGCCTTCCTCGTCTTCTCGTGGATCGCCAAGCCCGGCGCTTCCCCGCCCCCGTCCGAAACCTCTCTTCCTGCGTCCCCGGCCGCCCCCTCCCCTTCCCCGGCCCCCTCCGAGAGGGGGGTGGCGCGAAGCGCCTCCCTTCATCTGCCCCCCTCCGAGAGGGGGGTGGCGCGAAGCGCCGGGGGGAGTACTCCGTGCGCCGCCGGCCCCGCGCCGTCCGTCTCGCGGAATCGGGCCGGCCGCGCGTCGCCCGGCCGCCTCTTCCTCGCCCTTCTCTTCCTCGGCGCCTCCCTCCTCTTCCTCGTCTGGCAGGCGCGCGCGATCCAGAAGCGCGGCCGCCTCACCGCGCCCCCGAAGGGCGAGGCGGTCGAACCGACCGAGGCGGAAGCCGCCGCGCGCGACGCGATGCTGCGCGCCTTCGGCGGCAGGATCGTCTGGAGCTCCAACCGCTCCGGCTCGCACGACCTCTGGATCCTCGACGGCCCCGGCGCCCTGCCGCGCCGCCTCACGCGCTCGGGCTTCACCGACACCTACCCGCGCTTCTCGCCGGACGGTACCAAGGTCTGCTTCTCGCGCTCCCGGGAGCCCTGGGTCTCGCAGCGCAACTTCGACAAGTGGGACACCTGGGTCCTCGACCTCGCGACCGGCGAGGAGCGCCTCGTCGCGACCAACGCCTACCAGGCGTGCTGGGATCCGACCGCGCCGGTCCTCTACGCCGTCCGGGCGGGCGGCAGGCGGCTCGTGCGCTCCGCCATCGATGGCGGAGAGGAATCGGTCCTTCTCGAATCGGGCGTCCCGCCCCTGGGCGACGGCGTCCGCATCACGCTTCCCGACGCCCATGCCGGCGATCCGATGTTCGCCCTCACGCTTCGCGGCGCGAAGAACGCCACCGTGCACGTCCGCCCCGCGGACGGGATCAAGCTCCGGGAATCGGAGCTGCGCGAAATCGCGGGCGGCTGCCAGATGGTCTGGCGCGGCGGCGATCCCCGCGATTTCGCCTGGATGGACCACCCCGGGCACAAGGGCACCGCGATCTACACGATGGGCGACGACGGGGGACCCGCGGTCCTCCTCGACAACCCCGGCGCCTGGTCGCACGAGTACTTCCCGCGCTTCGCGGGCGACGGCCGCTGGCTCGTCTACGGCGCGAGCACGGGCGGGCACGAGCAGGACAGCGAGGACTACGAGATCTTCCTCTGGGACACCGCGGTCACGAACACGCCGCCCGCGCGCCTCACCTTCCACACCGGAAACGACTGCTGGCCCGACCTCTTCCTACCACGAACCCCGAAACCCCTCGAACCATGAACACTCCCTCCCCCTCCTTCGATCTCGTCGTCGTCGGCGGCGGCCTCGCCGGCTGCGCCGCCGCGATTTCGGCCGCGCGCCGCGGCCTCTCCGTCCTGCTCGCCGAACGCGAGGCCGCCCTCGGCGGCGCGCCCGTCGGCAACCTCGTGCTGCCGTTCATGCCGTGGCGCACGAAAGACCCCGCCACCGGAGAGACGATCGACCTTTCGCAGGGACTCTTCTCCGAACTCTGCGAACGCCTCCGGGCGATGGACGGCATGGAGCCGGACACGAACTGCTGCGTCCCGTTCTCCGAGCCCCATCTGCGCGTCCTGCTCGACCGCCTGTGCGCGGAAGCCGGCGTGAAGGTCCTCTTCCACGCCGCGCTCGCCGACGTCGCGAAGGACGGCGACCGCATCGCCGCCGCGACGTTCGCCTGCAAGGGCGAGCGCCTCCGCGCGGAGGCGCCGCTCTTCGTCGACGCGACGGGCGACGCCGACCTCGTCGCGATGGCGGACGTCCCGTTCCGCGTCGGGCGCGAGCCCGACGGCCTCTGCCAGCC
>CAMOEO010000061.1 GCA_946612175.1 uncultured Verrucomicrobiota bacterium | reverse complement strand
AGCGGCCGCGCCCGGAGGCGGCGGCGAGGTCCTCCGCGTTCGCCGCGAGGATCGCGTCGCGGGCCGCCTCGAGCGCGTCGGCCATCGCGTGGAGCGCCGCGCGGCGCTCGGCGCCCGTCAGCCCGAGCAGGGCGGCCTGCGCGGCGGCGCCGCGCTCGGCGAGGGAAAGGAGGTCTTCTTCGATCATCGCGGGGCCCTCTACTGCGGAACGGCCGGGAAGAGCGTGCCCTCGTCCTCGCCCGCCAGGATGCGGCGCAGGACGTCGCGGCGGCGGCCGTCCGCGATCACGACGTTGCACCCGGCCTGCATGCACGCGGCCGCGGCGCGGAGCTTGCTGTCCATGCCGCCCTTCGAGATCGCGCCCGCCTCGGCGGGGCGCACCAGCGCCATCGTCGCGCGGCCGATCGACTCGACGAACGGCACGCGCGCCGTGCGCCCGCCCGAGAGCGGGCGGCGCAGGCCGTCGACGGAGGAGAGCATCACCAGCAGGTCCGAGCGCGTCTGACGCGCGACGAGCGAGGCGAGGTGGTCGTTGTCGCCGAGGGACATGTAGGCCTTGACCTCCTCGTCCGCGACGGCGTCGTTCTCGTTGACGACCGGGACGACGCCCGCACGGAGCAGGTGGTCCATCGTGCGGCGGAGGTTGGCGACGGAGAGCCGGCGGTCGAAGTCGTCGTGCGTCAGCAGCAGCTGCCCGGCGAGGACGCGCTCCTTCGCGAAGAGGTCGCGGTAGAGCGTCATCAGGCGCACCTGCCCGACCGCGGCGCACATCTGCAGGTCGGGGACCGTGGACGGGCGGCGCGCGATGCCGAGCGCCTCCATGCCGGACGCGATCGCGCCCGAGCTCACGAGGACGGTCTCGCAGCCGGCGCGGCGGATCTCCGCGACCTGCGCGACCAGCCCGGCGATGCGGCGGCGATCGGGGCGGCCGCCCGCGCCGACGATGACCTTGCTGCCGATCTTGACGACGATGCGGCGCGACTCCGGCAACGTCTGCCGGAAGCGGAGTCCGTCCTTGTCCTGGTTCGTTTTCATGCGTGGGATGGGGGCCGCGGAAGGCGGCGGGCGCGGGGCGCGGCCGCTCAGGCGTTGAGGCCGAACTTCTTCACGAGGCGCTGCAGGTAGGCGCGCTCGATGCCGGCCTCGCGGGCCGAGCGCGTGATGTTGCCGCCGTTGCGCCGCAGCACCTCGGCGAAGTAGCGGCGCTCGAAGTCGTCCACGAGCCGCGCCTTCTCCTCCTTGAAGGGCAGCGAGGGGTCGAACGCCGCGCCGCCGCCCTCCGCGCCGGCCGCGGCCGCGGGCGCGCCCCGCAGCCCCGCGGCGAGGCACGCGGCGAGGTCGACGGGGCGCCGCGGCGCGTAGAACGCGCGGTCGACGAGGTTGCGCAGCTCGCGCACGTTGCCGGGCCACGGGTGGCGCCGCAGCGCGGGAAGCGCCGCCGCGAGGTCGCCCAGCTCGCGCTCCGCGTCCGCGCCGTGGAGGTCCCGCGCGAAGGCGCGCACGAGCTCCGGGATGTCCTCGGGGCGGCGCCGCAGCGGCGGCATCTCGACGGAGACGACGGAGAGCCGGTAGAAGAGGTCCTCGCGGAAGCGCCCGGCGTTCACCTCCTCGTCGAGGCGCTTGTTCGTCGCGCACACGATCCGGACGTCCACCTTCCGCACCTCGTTGGAGCCCACGCGCCGCACCTCGCGGTTCTCCAGCACGCGGAGCAGCTTGGGCTGGAGGTCGGGCGGCAGGTCGCCCACCTCGTCGAGGAAGACCGTCCCGCCCTCCGCCGCCTCGAACGCGCCCGCGCGGTCGGCCGCGGCGCCCGTGAACGCGCCCTTCACGTGGCCGAAGAGCTCGCTCTCGACCAGCTCGCGGGAGAGCGCCGCGCAGTCGATCACCCGGAACGGCCCCGCGCGGCGCGGGCTGTGCAGGTGGATCTCGCGGGCCATGACCTCCTTGCCGGTCCCGGTCTCGCCCGTGAGCATGATCGTCGCCTCCGTCGGCGCGTAGGTCTCCGCCGCCCAGAAGACCCGCCGCATCGCGGGGGAGGAGCCCAGGACGCGCCCGAACGAGGTCGCGCCGCTGCGCTCCAGCTCGCGGTCGCCGTCGAGCGGCGAGAAGGAGAGCCGCGTCCCGCCGAGCTGCAGCTCCGCGCCAGGCGCGAGGCAGGCGCGCGCGACGCGCACGCCGTCGACGAACGTCCCGTTCGTGCTCCCGAGGTCCTCGATCGTGTAGCCGAGCCCCGCGTCCGCCGCGATGCGGCAGTGGCGGCGCGAGACGGCGCCGTCCTCGAGCCGCAGGTCGCAGCCCGGCCCGGAGCCGATCGTGAACGCGTCGCCGGGGATCGGGACGGCGCGCCCGTCCTGCGGCCCGCCGGCGAAGCGCAGCGACGCCCGGCGGATCCGGGCGGGGGCGCCGTCCGCGGCGGGAGGGACGAGCAGGGTCTGGGAATCGTTCATGGCGCGCCGGATTATACCCCACCCCCCGCGCGAACCCCCCCCCCCCCCCGCCCTCCGGCGCCCCCGGCCGCCCCCGATCGCCCGCGGCGCCGCCGATTCCGCTTGCAACCGCCCGGCGAAAGTGCTTTAATTTGCAACGTTCCGCGCGGCGCTCCGCACGGCTTCTTTTTCCTCCCCCTCCCCCTACCGTTTCCCCATGCGCTGGTCCAAGACCCTCCTCACCACCCTCCGCGAAGACCCCAAGGACGCGGAGATCGTTTCCCACAAGCTCATGATGCGCGCCGGCCTCCTCGTGAAGCTCGAGGGCGGCCTCTACTCCTACTCGCCGCTCGGCGTGCGCGTGCTCCACAAGGTCGAGCAGATCGTCCGCGAGGAGATGGATCGCGCGGGCGCGTGCGAAGTCCTTTTCACCGCGCTGCAGCCCATCTCGCTCTGGGAGGAGTCCGGCCGCGCCGGCATCATGGGCAAGAGCATGTTCCGCCTCCGGGACCGCAACGACAACACGATGGTCCTCGGGCCCACGCACGAGGAGGTCGCGACCGACTACCTCCGCACGCTCGTCTCGTCCTACCGCCAGCTCCCCGCCACGGTCTACCAGATCCAGACGAAGTTCCGCGACGAGATCCGCCCGCGCTTCGGCCTCATGCGCTGCAAGGAGTTCGTCATGAAGGACGCCTACTCCTTCGACCTCACGTCGGAGGACGCGGATGTCTCCTACCAGAAGATGTACGACGCCTACCTGCGCATCTTCAAGCGCTGCGGGCTCGACGCCCACCCGGTCGAGGCGGACACCGGCGCGATCGGCGGCAACCACTCGCACGAGTTCATGGTCCTCGCGCCCTCGGGCGAGGACGGCATCCTGCACTGCCCCGCGTGCCGCTACGCCGCCAACCAGGAGCGCGCCGAGCGCCAGGCCCCGCCCTGCGACTACGCCACGCCCTCCGCCGAGCCGCGCGCCAAGGTCGCCACGCCCGGCGCGCACACGGTCGACGAGGCCGCCGCCGCGCTCGGCATCCCGTCCGACCAGGTCGTGAAGTCCCTCGTCTACCTCGCCGACGGCAAGCCCGTGATGGTGCTCGTCCGCGGCAACGCCGATCTCTGCGAGCCCAAGCTGCGCCGCCTCCTCGGCTGCGGCGAGCTCGAGATGGCCGACCCCGAGACGACCGCCAGGGCCGCCGGCCCGTTCGGCTCGATCGGCCCGATCGGCGTCTCGATCCCGGTCTACGCCGACTACGGCCTCCGCGAGGCGCGCGACGTCGCCGTCGGCGCCGGCGAGGAGGGCTTCCACGTCGCCCACTGCAACCTCATGGACGACCCGGACGTGAAGATCGCGCAGTGGGCGGACCTGGCGACCGTCGTCGCCGGCGACCGCTGCCCGAAGTGCGGCGCCCCGCTCGAGCTCGCGCGCGGCATCGAGGTCGGCCACGTCTTCAAGCTCGGCCTCAAGTACACCAAGGCGATGAAGTTCACGGTCCTCGACCAGAACAAGCAGTCCGTCACCCCGGTCATGGGCTGCTACGGCATCGGCGTCTCGCGCACCGTGCAGGCCATCGCCGAGCAGAACAACGACAAGGACGGCATCGTGTGGCCCGCCGCCGTCTCCCCCTGCCAGGTCGCGCTGCTGCAGCTCGACGCGAAGAGCGAGGCCGTCGTCGCCGCCGTCGCCGAGATCGAATCGAAGCTCGAGGCCGCCGGCGCGGACGTCCTCGTCGACGACCGCGACGAGCGCCCCGGCATCAAGTTCAAGGACGCCGACCTCATCGGCTGCACCGTCCGCGTCACCGTCGGCGCCCGCTCGCTCGAGAAGGGCGGCGTCGAGATCCGCCTCCGCCGCACGGGCGAGACGCAGCTCGTCCCCGTCGCCGATGCCCCCGCGAAGATCCTCGGGCTTCTCGCCGCCAACTGACCCGCCCCACGTCCCCCGCGTCCGCTTGCCCCTTTTCTCCCCTCCCTACCCTGATTCCCGTCGAGGACCCTACGACATGAAAAGCAAGACGATTCCCGGCCCCTTTCTGACGAAGCGAGAGCTCGTCCGCACCATGAGCATGGAGCTGGACATCACCCAGCCGCTCGCGCTCTCCGCCATCAACCTCGTGTTCTCCGAGATCTGCAAGGCCCTCGTCGCGGGCGGGCACTGCGAGTTCCGCGACTTCGGCGTCTTCAGCGTCAACGAGCACAAGCCCCGCGTCGGGCGCAACCCCAACCGCCCCGGCGACACCTACAGCATCCCCGGCCACCGCGTCGTCCGGTTCCGCCCCGGCCGCAACCTTCGCAACGAGGTCGCCGGGAAGCCCCCCGCCCCGCCGCCGCGCCGCCGCGGCCGCAAGCCAAAGGACGACTAGACATGGATTTCGCCCCCCCGCGCGGAATGCGCGACTTCTACCCGGAGGACATGCGCCTCCGCAACCGCATCTTCGACGCCTGGCGCGCCGCCGCCGTCGCGCACGGGTTCGAGCACTACGACGCCTGCGTCGTCGAGTCGCTCGACCTGCTCAAGCGCAAGGCCGGCGAGGAGGTCGAGAACCAGGTCTACGCCTTCCAGGACAAGTCCGGGCGCGACCTCGCCCTCCGCGCCGAGATGACGCCCACCCTCGCGCGCATGGTCGCCGCGCGCCAGGGCTCGCTGCAGTTCCCGATCAAGTGGTTCTGCATCGCCCAGTGCTTCCGCTACGAGCGCATGACCAAGGGCCGCAAGCGCGAGCACTACCAGCTCAACCTCGACATCGTCGGCGAGGAGGAGGTCTCGGGCGAGGCCGAGGTGCTCGCCGCCGCCATCGGCGCCATGCGGCGCATGGGCGTCCCGGACTCCGCCTACCGCGTCCGCCTCTCCTCCCGCGCGCTGCTCTCGGAGCTGCTGGCGAAGCTCGGCATCGACGAGCGCTTCCACGCCGGCGCGTTCCTCGCCCTCGACAAGAAGGGCAAGATCCCGCGCGAGGAGATCGAGGACATCATGAGGGGAGAGGGGCTCGACGACGAGGCCTGCCGCAAGGCGTTCGACCTCATGGACATCGCGTCGCTCGACGAGGCCGCCGCCATCGCCGGCGCGGACTCGCCCGCGATCGCGCGCATCCGGGAGCTCTTCGACCTGCTCGGGCTGCACGGCGTCCGCGACCAGGTCGTCTTCGACATCTCCGTCGTCCGCGGCCTCTCCTACTACACCGGCATCGTCTTCGAGGCGTTCGACACGAAGGGCGAGTTCCGCGCCATCTTCGGCGGCGGCCGCTACGACAACCTCCTCACGACGATCGGCGGCAGGCCCACGCCCGCCGTCGGCCTCGGCTTCGGCGACGTCGTCGTCGGCGAGCTCCTGAGGTCCCTCGGACTCGCGGACCCCGCCGCGCGCCCGGACCTCGTGTCCGTCGGCTACATGCAGCCGGAGCAGCGCGCCGCCGCGACGCGCCTCGCCGCGGCGCTTCGCGCGCAGGGCCGCGCCGTGGACCTGCGCCTCCGCGCGCAGAAGGCCAAGGCGTTCTTCGCCCACGCCGCCGAGCGCGCCACCCACGCCGTCTACCTCGGCCCGGACGACGTCGCCGCCGGCACCGCCCGCATGAAGGACCTCGCCACGCGCGAGGAGACCCCCGTCCCCCTCCCCTAGCTCCGCGCTAGACGCCGAGCAGGTTCCGCGCCAGGAACCATGCCGCAAGGGCCGCGCCCGCCGCCGCGGGCACGCGGCGGCCCATCGCCAGCCGGGGCCACGCGACGAGCGCGGCCAGGAACGCCAGCCCGAACGGCAGCGCCGCGTTGTAGCGCAGCGCCTCCGCGAACCGGCCGTGCATCGCCGCGTGCAGGGCGCGCGCCGTCCCGCAGCCCGGGCACTGCAGCCCCGTCAGCGCCCGCACCGGGCAGCGGGGGAAGCCCTCCGTCGCGACCGGATCGAGCGCGTACGCCGCCGCGAGCCCGACCGGAACGAGCACAGCGACGAACAGCGTCGCGGCGCGCCACGCGGGCGTGTCGGGCACCTGCAGCCGCCGGGCGAGCGCGGCGAAGCGGGACATCGGCGGAGCCCTCCCGGCTAGCCGCCCGCGGCGGCCCGGGCCTCCTCCGCCGCCTGGACGATCTGCGGCAGCGAGAGGAGCACCGAGGCGATGTTCACCGCCCAGACGGCGATGCCGATCCCGAAGGCGATCCACATCCAGACGTTCGCGTTGGAGGAGGCCCTGCGGGCGCCCTCCAGGTCGCCCGCGGCGAGCCGGCCGTTCACCTGCGCGGCGTACACGATCGCCGGGATGCCGGGCAGGCAGCAGCAGACGGAGGAGCAAAGGGTCGAGAGGATCGCGCCGACGAGGTGGTTCGGGACCGTCCCCTCCGGAATCGGGGCGCCCGCCGCGGCCGGAACGGCCGGCGCGGCGCCGGTGGAGAGCGGAGGCGGAGCGCCGGCGGAGCGCGGGGGCGGGGCGCCGGCCGGCGCAAGCTCCGGCGCCGCGGCCGACAGGGGGCTCCAGTCCGTCATTCCCTCGCGCCAGACGAGCGTGTCGGGGTGGATCGTGCCGTTCGAGACGAGCGCGCGGAACGTCGCGTCGTCGACAGGGCCCTTCTGGGCGCCGTTTTCGGAGTAGAACCAGTTCATGCGGGGATTCCTCTGGCCTTGGATTCTATCACACCGCCCGCTCCTCGCGCAACCGCTCCGCGCGCGCCGGAAACGGCGTTCGCGGCGGGGGCGGGATCACGCGACGATCCGCTCCAGTTCCTTCATCAGTTCGCCGATCCGCAGCGGCTTCGCGATGTGCCCGTTCATGCCGGCCTTCAGGGACTTTTCCCGGTCCTCCTCGAAGGCGTTGGCCGAATACGCGAGGATGACCAGCTTGTCGCCGCCGGGAAGCTTTCGGATCTGTTCCGTGGCCGCGTATCCGTCCAGCACCGGCATCTGAACGTCCATCAGAACGAAGTCGTAGGCGTCCGCGCCGTGACTGCGGATCGTCTCCACGGCCTCCTGTCCGTTCCGAGCGGTGTCGACGACCATCCCCTGCTTCCGGAACTGCAGCTCGCCGACCCGGACATTGATCTCGTTGTCGTCCGCGAGCAGGATCCGCCTTCCCTTGAGGGAATAGGGACTCGCCTTCCCAGCCGCCTCTCCGGCGGCGGACGCTTCGCGGGACTTCGGAGGCGCCGTTCCCGCGCCGGCCGCCGCCGCCGCGACCTTGAAATCCACGGTGACGGCGATTTCGGCCCCCTCCCCCTTCTTCGACCGGACGTCGATCCGGCCGCCCATCATGTCCACGAGGTTCTTGACGATCGCCATGCCGAGACCGCTTCCGGAAATGCCGGAAACCGTGGAGTTCTCTTCCCTCGCGAACGGCTCGAAGATCGTCCGGACGAACGCCTCGTCCATGCCGATTCCGTTGTCCCTGCACCGGAATTCGAAGGTGGCGTAGCCGGACCTGGACGTCGGCTTCTGGACGGCGCGCAGCGAAATCGTCCCGCCCGGCCGCGTGTACTTGATGGCGTTGGAGAGCAGGTTGAGCAGAATCTGGTTGAGCCGCAGCTTGTCGCAGAGGATGCGGTCGTCGCGGATGTCGACGGCGTCGATGGAGAAATGGTGCCGCCGGGACTGGACCTCGGGCTGGACGACGTCGTGCAGCACCTGGAGGATGTCCGCCAGGGACTCCTCGTTCTCGTTCATCGTCATCCTGCCGGATTCGATGCGGCTCATGTCCAGAATGTCGTTGATCAGCGAGAGGAGGTGCTCCGAGGAGCGATCGATCGTCGCCAGGCACTCCCGCACGCGCTCCGTGTCGGCGATGTCGCTCTCCGCCAGTTCGGCGCAGCCGACGATCGCGTTCATCGGCGTGCGGATGTCATGGGACATGTTGCTCAGGAACGCCGTCTTGGCGCGATTGGCGGACTGGGCCATCTCCAGGGCGACCTTGAGCTCGCCCTGCCGTTTCTCGAGCTGCCGCCGGAGTTCGGACTCCTGCCGCCGCTGCCGGTCGATGGTTTCGGTCGACGCCATCAGCGACCGGTTGATCACCGACAGCTTCCGGTTGCTGATGCGGTATCCGACCAGGGCCACGCAGAGGGCGACCAGGACCGAGACCAGCACGATGACGGGCAGGATGTGGTCCTGGATGAAATCCAGCGGAGTGGGCGTGTAGATCGGCTCCAGGTAGGGGTACGACGCCTTGTCGATGAAATCCGGCGGAAGCAGCGCCAGCCCCCGGTTCATCAGGAGCATGAGCCCGATGTCGTCCTCCGCGAAGGCCATGTGGAGGGTGAAGTCCTTCGGCGCCCGGACCGTCCGCATCGCATGGTACTTCGCGGGTTTCAGGAGGGCGTCGGACCGGAAGCCGTTCAGGAACGTCCCGTCCGCCTTGCCGTGCAGGACCCCGTCGAGGCACCCGTGGATGCCGTCGAAGAGCACGATCTCCGAATCCGGGTACTGGTCGCGGCAGTAGTGGTACTGCATGATGTTGTGCCGGTTGACGGCGAGGCGCCTCTCCTTTCCGTCGGAGTAGTCCCCCAGGCAGGCGAGATAGCTTTCGACGCTCGCGAAGTCCCTGCTCCCGATGACGCGGTACTTCTTCTTGATCGAACCGCTGATGTAGGCGGGGAGCATGAGGTCGATCTTCCCGGATTCGACCGCCCGGAACCCTTCGTCCTGGTCGTCGAAGCAGACCCACTCGATCGCCAGCTCCCCGTCGAGCCTCAGCAGCCGGAGGATCCTCCCGACGGCGTCGATGCAGGCGCCGACGGGCCGGTCTTCGCGATCCCTTCCGGTGAACGGGAGGTAGTCGTTGAAGTAGCCGATCCGCAGCGTCCCGTGGCCCTCGACCCACTTCTTCTCCTCCATCGTGAGGTTCCGGCTCACCACGGTGTCGGAAAAGTACCGTTCCTGAAGCCGCAGGAAATGGAACGGATCGTTGTTCAGGACCATGTCCATCGCGGAGTTGATGTCGTCGACCAGATCCTGGCGGTTTCGGTTCGCGACGAGGTAGTAGGCGGACGAGCCGACCTTCTCGACGGCCGAGAGATCGCTCCTGACCAGCATGCTCAGCTCCAGGTCCAGGTCGATCTTCCCGGCAAGCAGGTCGGCCTCCTTCCGGGGGATCGACTCGTATTCGACGATGCTGACATCGATCTTCTTCCTCCGGCACCACTCCTCCAGGAGGTCGGAAAGCATCGTCCCGCTCGTGACGCCGACGGTCCTGCCGTCGATCGACGCGAGGTCGTCGGGGACGATCGAGTCGTTCTCCGCCGAAGAGTACAGGTAGTAGTATTCGTACCCCATCGGCTCGTTCGGGAACAGGAACGACTTCGCCCGCTCCTCGGTGAAGCTGATCTCGTAGGCGAGGTCGACCTCCCCCGCGAGCAGCATCCTCACGCTGTCGGCGAAGCTGTTGCAGGGAACGTACTCCACGTTCCATCCCGCATACATGCCGATCGTCTGGATCCAGTCGTACGCATACCCGGACACGGGCTGGTTCCGCTCGTCCACCATCATCTGCCGGTTGAATTCCTGATAGGCGACCCGGACGACCTTACGGCCGTCCCTTCCCTCCGCGAAGAGCGGTTTCGGCAACAGGAGAAGCATCGCCGTGCAGAACAGCGAGGCCGCCGGATGAAACCGGCGAACGGACCATCTCCGATGGAGGCTGCTTGTCATGTTCGATCCGTGGCTCGTGCGAAGCCCCCGCGACGGGGCGATGCGAAAGGCGGGCGAGATGCATCCATTCTAGCAGAGCGAGGGCGAAAAGTCCACCGTCCGTTCGCCGCACCGCGCGGGACGCGTTGCGCGGAGGAGCGGAACATGGTAGTCTCTCCTCCCTGTGAAGACCTGCACGAAGACGCTTCCGAACCTCCGCCCTACCCTCGCCCTGCTGGCCGCGACCGCGATCCTGTCGTCCGCTTCCGGCGCGGAGGGCCCACCCGTCGTGCGCTCGTGGGGCGTCCCCAGCGGCGAGCCGCAGGGCGTCGAGGGCGAGTGCTCCGTCCGCGTCGCGGAGGCGTTCCGCGCGCTCCATCCGGAGGCGCGGCTCGAACCGTCCGGCGGGCTCGTCCTGCCCGGCGGCCGCGGGATGGACACCACACCGCTCATGCAGATCGCGGGCGACGTCGCGCCGGACGCGATGTACGTGAACTTCCGCCAGTCCGACACCTACGTCCGCAACCGCTTCCTGATGCCGCTCGACGCCTGGCTCGAGCGGGAGGACGGCCTCGCGCCGGAGGCCACGCGCGAGGCGCACATGCTCTCCAACCCCGAGTACCTCGACCTGCTCCGGACCGGCCCGCGCTCCGCGATGTGGTTCTCCTACCTCGACCAGGACACCTTCCAGCAGATCGACCCGAACCTGATCGGCTTCGGCCCGGTGCCCCGCGGCCCGTCCGGCCGCCGCGGCAGCGAGTACAACTGCGGCATGCTCGGCGTCTACGCCGGCAGCGGCGACCGCGACCCGCGCGTGCCGGAGCTCGCGTGGGAGTGGGCGTGGTTCATGGGCGGGCGCGAGGCGCGCAAGATCCGGACGCGCACCTACGTCGAGAACGGCCTCGGCCGCTTCGTCCCGCCCTCCGCGCTGCGCGAGGCGGGCTTCGACCCTGAGGCCTTCGCCTGCCCCGAGGGCTGGGACGAGGCCGCCGCCGTCGCGCGCGAGAACGGCGTCCCCGAGCCCTACGGCCGCAACTGCCAGCTCGTCTACACCTACATGTCCCGCGCCATCGACCAGGCGCGCAACGACGCCGCCGTGCGCGACGCCATCCGCCGCGGCGACCTCCCCGCCGCGCGCGAGCGCATCGGCGCGATCCTGCGCGAGCGCGTCGCGCTCGCCGACGAGAAGATGATCGGGCGCGTCCCGCCGGAGAAGATGCGCTTCCGCCGCCGCGTCGCGGCGGTCGTCGTCGTCGGCATGGCGCTCGCGTTCTTCTTTGTCTTCCGCCGCGTGATGCGCACCTTCGCCGCCGCGGTCCCGCGCGACCCGGCGGGCGGCTCGCGCCGCAGCGACTCCGGGCGCGGCGCGGCCTACCTGCTGCTGCTGCCCGCGCTGCTCTCGCTCGCGGTCTGGTCCTACTGGCCGCTTGCGCGCGGCACGGCGATGGCGTTCCAGGACTACAACGTCCGCGGCTACTCGCAGTGGGTCGGGCTCGACAACTTCGCCACCGTCCTCTGTCGCTGATTCTGATCAACTTCGTCGGCGCCGCGATCGGCGCGATGAAGAGCGGC
Source organism: uncultured Verrucomicrobiota bacterium (assembly GCA_946612175.1). Lineage (GTDB taxonomy): Bacteria > Verrucomicrobiota > Kiritimatiellia > RFP12 > UBA3636 > UBA3636. Next base: position 10 of record CAMOEO010000061.1, on the reverse strand, counting down.
GGCGAATTCG
>CAMOEO010000060.1 GCA_946612175.1 uncultured Verrucomicrobiota bacterium | reverse complement strand
AGGCCGCCCGGCCCTAGTCCCGGCCCAGGCGCTCCCGCCACGAGGCGGCGGCCTCGCCGATCCCGGCATGGAGCAGGATCGCCCCGTCGGACGCGTGGTCGAGAAAGGAAACTGCGATGCCGTCGAAGTCGATGACGACGGCCCCCGTCGCCGTTTCCGGCGGCGGGAGCCCGCATTTCGCAAACGAAATCGACACGCGCGGGCGGGCGGCGGGACGGATGCTCCCCAAGCGGGCAAGATTGCAAAAAATGAAAAAAACGGTGAAAAAAAGGATTGACGCCCGTTCGGACTTCTGGCATACTGGCCCCGTTCTTCCGACATGGTCTCCCGCATCGCCACCACCAAAGCCACCCTGAGCGACATCGCCCGCCGGGCCGGCGTCTCGACCGCGACCGCCTCGCGCGTGCTCAACGGCTCCGGCCGCGCCAGCGCCGAGGCAAAGGCCGCCATCTTCGAGGCCGCCAGCGAGCTCGGGTACCGCCGCGCCGCCGTCATCGACGCCCCCGCCGCCCGCCCCGAGGAGCTGGTCGAGGTCGTCTGGCACTGGCACAGCCCGTATGACACCGTGCGGCTCGACGCCGCGGGCGGGCTGGACGTCGGGGCGCCCGTCGCCGTCGGCGGAGCGGACGATGCGGGCGCCGCCTCCCGCTTCGGCCATTCGTTCTTCCAGGACATCCTCAACGGCATTCTTGACGAGCTCGCCCGCAACGGCCGCACCGCCGCCGTGCGGATGTGCCACGACCTCCTCGACGCGCGCTTTCTCGCCGACGTCAACGCCCCCGGCCGCGTCGGCGCGATCCTTCTCGGCGAGTTCGCCCCCGAGGCGGCGGACTTCGCCGCCGACTGCCGCGTCCCGCTCGTGTTCGCGGACCAGGACATCGACGCCGGGGCCGACGTCGTGGCCATCGACAACGCGAGCGGCATCCTCGAGTCGGTCGGTCGGCTCGCCGCGCTCGGCCACCGCGGCATCGGCTTCGTCGGCGGCTCCGCCGAGAACCCCTCCTTCGCGGCCCGCCGGCGCGCCTGGGAGTGGGGCATGCGCGAGCACGGGCTCCCGATCCGCGCGGAATGGACCGCGGCGTGCCACGGCGAGCTCGCCGCCGCGTCGGCGGCCGTGGGCGCGATCCTCTCCCGCGCGAACCGCCCCACCGCGCTCGTCTGCGCCAACGACAACCTCGCCCTCGCCGTCTACCGCGCCGCCGGGGCGCTCGGGCTCGACATTCCGCGCGACCTTTCCGTCACAGGATTCGACGACATCGATCTGGCGCCGCTGCTCTCCCCGCCGCTCACGACCGTCGCCGTGCCGTCCGTCCAGATCGGCCGCCTCGCCGTGCGCCTCCTCCTTTCGCGCATCGCGACGCCCCCGCGCGCGGACGAACCCGCCGCGCGCTCTCTCGTCCGCACCCGCTTCGTCGAACGCGCCTCCATCGGCCCCGTCCCCCGTCCACGCACCCCCCACCGAAAGAAAACGCCATGAAAACGAATCCAAGATCCTTCGTCGAAGCCGCGGTCCGGAAACCGCGTTGCCTTCTTTCGTCCCTCCTGGCCCTGGCCGTCGCCCTCCTCGCCGGCGCGGCGTCCGGCGCCGAAATCGCCTACAAGAACGGCGCCTGGGAGTGGGACGACGGCTCCTGGGAAGGCGGCGCACGGCCGGGCCCGGCCGACACGGCCCTCATTCCCGAGCTGCCCATCCTCAAGGCCCGGTTCGACAGTGGGCGAATGCAGAGCAACGGCCTCAAGCAGAACGAGGAAATCCAGACGCTGCGCTTCGCCGACCTCTACGGAATCAGCGTGCAGGGGGCGGCCTACACGCTCACCTTGAACGGCGTCGTCTGCGACGACATGTTCCCCACGTCCGAGGACACGGCCCAGGTCGCGACCAACCGAATCGCGACAAGCACCCTGGCGCTCAAGGGCGCCGAGGCGGAGTTCTACGTCGGCACGAACCATGTCCTCCTTCTGGACGCGAACACGCTCCAGAAGGCCGACGAGGGCGTGCGGTTCGTGAAGACGGGCGCGGGAACGGTCCTCCATGCGGGCCAGGCCTGGAATCCGACCAACACCTTCTGGGTCAAGGAAGGCACGTATGTCCGATCCGGAAAGAGCTATCCCGAATTTCGCAGCGACATCGTCGTGGGCGGCGCCGGAAAGGACGCCGTCCTTTCCGTGCTTCCGAGCGCGGACCAAGCGCTGGTGCAGGCAACCACCGTGATCGACATCCGGGAGAAGGGGCGGCTGGAGCTGCCGGCCCTCGGCAAGTACTACTACCTGGAGACGCTCAAGATCGACCACGGCGTCCTGGACGGCGGCGGCGACACGGCGTTCTGCATGAGCAACCAGGGCGCCACGGAGTGCGGGACGGAATACACGCTCGACGGCGCGACCGTCACAAACGCGTCGCTGGTCGTCGTCTGGCAGGGGCTGCTCACCATCGTCCCGGCCGACATCCCCTCCGCCATCTACGGAACGCTTCAGTTCAACACGGGCTACGACATCGACGTGCCGGACGGGACCGCTCCCGTGGACTTCCTCGTCTCGGGCAACGTGGTCGGCAGCAACCGCGGCATCAACAAGGATGGCGCGGGCACGATGCTCGTCCGCTGCGAGGACCACATCGACACCTGGGGCGGCACGGCCGGCCGCGCCTTCAACGTCTACAACGGCGCCCTCTTCCTGGAGAGCGGCGACGACGGCATCGGCATGGGCACGAACAACGTCGTCGTCGCGGCGGGCGCCACCTACGGCGGCGTCGGCCGCCATGTCGGCGCGCCAGTCCCGAACCGCGGTCTCATCGGCAACGTCACCCTCAACGGCACCTCCTCGGCGCGCGCGTCCTTCGTGCCGGGGCGCATCGACCCCGCCACCGGCGCCATCGCGCCGGGGACGTACTACATGGGCAACTCCGAGCAGACCAACAACCTCATCTCGACCGGCTATGCCGAGCTGCGGTGCCACGTCGACGCGACGGGCGCCTCGTGCCTCGCGGTCGACGGGCGGCTGGAGCTCTCCGAGACGGACCGCCTCGCCATCGTCGGCCCCGCGAAGATTCGCGCGGGGACCTACACGCTCGCGACGTTCACGAACGGCTTCGCCAACCGCTTCGCCGACGTGACGATCAACGGCGCTGACATCACATCCGCCGTTGGCTCCGTCTCCTATCTCGACGCGCAGGGCGAGCCCATCGCCGCCGCGAGCTACGACGGCGCCGGCTCCATCGTCTTCACCGTGCACGAGAAGGGCACGGTCATCGTGATCCGCTAGCCGCCGGGTTCGTCGCTCATTTTGACCTCCGCCATGAAATCCACACCCCTTCTCACGGCGCTCGTTCTTTGCGCCTCCCTGTCCGCCTTTGCCGACGGCGGCGTGCAGCCCAAGCCGCTCCTCGAGCCCGCGCTTCCCGGCGCGGCCGCGCAGCTGCGACCCAACGCCAACTGCGACGCGCAGCTCGCGACCGCGTTCGAGGGCGACGCAATGCTCCTCACGATCGCGCCCGGGGACTCCCCCTGGCCCGGCGTCTTCATCCTCCCGGCGGGCGGCGCGCCCTCGTGGGACCTTTCGCTCTGGGGCCACGTCGAGGCGAAGGTCACGAACCTCGGCGCCGCCCAGGTCGCGCTCACCCTGCGCGCCGACAACATGCACGTCCCCGGTCAGAACCCCTGGAACGCCGAGATGGCGCGCATCAACCCCGGCCAGACGACGACCCTGCGCGTGTACTTCGGCTACCAGTGGGGCTTCCAGCGCGGCTACGCGCTCGACACCACCACCGTGATCCGGCTCCTGCTCTACCTGGGCAAGGTCGAGGGCGAGCCGGTGAAGCTCCGCATCGAGGGCGTCCAGGCCGCAGGCTGGACGGGCGAGCGCCCCGGCGTGAACCCCGACCAGGCGCGCGTCAAGCCGCGCCTCGACGCGCCCGTCGCCGTCGCCGTTCCCGCCGCCGGCGGCAACGCCGCCCCGAAGCCCGTCGTCGCGCTCCGCCCGCACGCGGGCGGCTTCTGGGACCTCTCGGACGCCATCCAGGCCGTCGTCCGCGTCCGCAACACCGGCGCCGCGTCCGTGGCGCCGCGCCTGCGCCTCACGAGCATCGACGGCCCGACCGAGTGGTGTGCGCCGGCCGCGCCCGTCGCGCCCGGCGCGACGGCGGACGTCCGCATCCCGTTCGCCGCCGCGCGGCCGTGGACCGCGCCGACCGACGCCGCGCAAGCGGACCTCATGGGCAAGGGCAAGTGGGACCGCCTCCCCGGCACCGGCACCGCCTTCCGCGCCCACAAGGCGCGCACCCTCGAGGCGCTTCCCGGCGCCGCCGCGCAGTCGTTCGAGATCGTCGCCTTCCGCGGCGAGGACCCGCCCGCCGTGCGCCCCGCCTGGCTCGGGAAGCGCCCGCCGGTGAAGGGCGACTGGGTGCCCACGCTCCGGCAGGAGTTCGACGGCGACACGCTCGACCTCTCGACCTTCTCCGTGCGCTGGTTCAACTGGTGGGACAAGCGCCAGCACGACTCCGCCGACAACGTGTTCCTGCGCGACGGCAAGCTCGTCCTGCGCGCCGAGCGGAAGACCGGCTTCCACAACGACGAGCCCGACCCTGCCCGCGCCATGCCGGGCACCATCACCAAGGATCGCTCGCTCGAGACGCCCTACGCCGTCGGCTGGGCCGACACCTTCGGCAAGTGGACGCAGCGCTACGGCTACTTCGAGGCACGCCTCAAGCTCCCGACGGCGCCCAACCTCTGGCCCGCGCTCTGGCTCTGCCCCGACCGCGGCCTCGCGCGCCATCCGCGCGGGCTGCCCGGCCTCGAGTGGGAGCAGTTCAAGCTCCGCACCTCCACCTTCGGCACCGGCATGGAGATCGACTGGGTCGAGGCGCAGTCCTCCTGGGGCCCGCACCGCTTCAACACCTCCTGCCACTGGGACGGCTACGGCAAGGAGCACAAGGCGCTCGGCACCAACGCCAACTACATCCCCGCCGACGCGGACGGCTTCATCACCGTCGGCATGCTCTGGCTTCCCGGACACCTCTCGTTCTGGGGCAACGGCGAGAAGTTCTGGCAGTGGGAGAGTCCGCGCGTCATGAGCGAGCCCGCGTTCCTCGAGCTGCAGCACCAGATCGGCGGCTGGGACAACGACCCCATCGACGACGCCCAGCTCCCCGCGGACTTCGAGATCGACTACATCCGCGTGTGGCAGCGCCGCGACCTCGCCTCGGACGACGACGGCCCGAAGCCCAACGAGGGCGGCCTCGACGGCCGCGTCGGCCCGGGCCTGCCCGGCCCCGGCCGCGCCGATCCGCGCGACGAGGTCGTGCGCGAGGCGCACCGCCGCGTCGAAGCCGCGGCACACGCGCGCTAAGCGAGGGACGCGAAGACGCCGTCGAGGGCGGGCGTGGCGCCGGCGCGGACGAAGACGGGGATGGAGGAGAGCGGCGCGGGGGCGTCGACGGCGCGGCCGCCCTCGAAGGCCTCGCCTGTTCGGGCGTCGGTCCAGCGGTCGCCCGCGGGGAGGACGACGCGGCGCGAGGTCGCGCCGGGCTCGAGGACCGGGGCGACAAGCAGGTCGCGTCCGAAGAAGTACTGGTCGGCGAGGTCGCGGCACGCGGGGTCGTCCGGCGCGTGCCAGAACATCGGCCGCATGAGCGGCGCGCCGGTCTCCGACGCCTCGCGGAAGAGCTCGCGCAGGTAGGGGCGGAGACGTTCGCGCAGGCGGACGTGCGCGACGAGGATCTCCTGCGCCTCGGGGCCGTAGGACCAGACCTCGTTGGGCGCGCCGGAGCCGCACGTTCCGCCGCCCTCGGTGCCGGGGCCGGGCTCCTGCGGGTCGCGGCTGCCGTGCAGGCGCATCACCGGCGTGAAGGTCCCGAAGGCGAACCAGCGCACGAGCAGCTCGCGGAACTCGGGGGTCCGGGCGTCGACGCCGAAGAATCCGCCGAGGTCGCAGTTCCACCACGGGATGCCGGCCATGCCGGCGGAGAGTCCGATGGCGACCTGGTTCCGCAGCGCCCACCAGTCCGAGGGGATGTCGCCGGACCAGAGCAGCGCGCCGTACTTCTGCGAGCCGGCCCACGCGCTGCGGGAGAGCGAGACGACCTCGGTCTCGCCGTCGGCGCGGAGCCCTTCGTAGACCATCCGCTCGTATTCCCGCGGGTAGAGGTTGCCGAAGCGCGTCGCGGGGCCGGCGTGGTAGAGGAAGTTGTCGGGGTCGGGCGTGCAGGTCTCGGGCTCCGCCAGGTCGAGCCAGAACGAGCGGAAGCCGTAGGCGCGGTAGGTCTCGCGGAGGCGCTCCCAGGCCCACGCGCGGGCGGCGGGGTTCGTGGCGTCGAGGTGCTGCGTGCGCGCGCCGGCGCAGAGGCCCTCGTTCGGGCCGCGGATCGCGCGGACGAGGAAGCCGCGCTCCTGCAGCTCGGCGCGGTGGCGCGAGCGCTCGTCGACGGTCGGCCACACGGAGACGATCGGCTCGACGCCCATCGCGCGCAGCTCGCGCACCATCCCGGCCGGGTCGGGCCAGAAGGCGCGGTCGAAGTCCCAGTCGCCCTCGTAGACCCAGTGGAAGTAGTCGGCGACGATCGCGGAGAGCGGGATGCCGAGCTCGCGGTAGCGGCGCGCGACGCCCATCAGTTCGTCCTGCGTGCGGTAGCGGCACTTGCTCTGCCAGAAGCCGAGCGCCCACTCGGGCATCGCGGGGGCGTGGCCGGTGGCGTCCGCGTAGGCGCGCAGGATCGCGGCGGGGGTCGGGCCGGCGACGATCCACCAGTCGATGCGGTCGGAGGACGCGGCACGCCAGGTCGTCCGGTTGCGGCCGAAGACGGCGGAGCCCTGCGCGGGGTTGTTCCAGAGCAGGCCGTAGCCGCGCGAGGAGACGACGAACGGGACGGTGGTCTGCGAGTTGCGCTGCACGAGCTCCAGCTCGCAGCCCTTGAGGTCGAGGTTCGGCTGCTGGTACTGGCCCATGCCCCAGAGGCGCTCGTCGGGGTCGGACTCGAAGCGCTGCGCGATCGCGTAGCCGCCCGTCGCGAAGGCGCGGAACTCGCGCGCCGGGATGCGCTGCAGGCTCCGGCGGGGCGGGTTGGCGTCGCGCACGAACTCCTCGAGCAGCACCTTGCCGGCGAGGTCGCGCAGGACCAGGCGGCCGGAGGGGGAGACCTCGGCCTCGACCGTGGCGGCGCGCAGGACGCGGCCGCCGTCTGGCGTCTCGGCGCACGTGGCGGCGGGCGTCCCGACGGGCTCGTCGAGCGCGCCGGCGTCGGCGGGCATCGAGGCCTCGTGGGTGGCGCGGACGCGGACGCCGGCGCCGTGCGGCTCGATCCAGAGAAGCTCGGATCCGTTGCGGACCTCGAGGCGGTTGTTCGCGAAGGAGAAGATCATGGGTCGATGCTCCGTGCAGAATGCACAAGGCGCAAGGCGCAATGCACGACGGGCAATGCGGAATGCGCCAGGGGAAGGGTGAGGGGGAAAGGCTAGCGAATCAGCAGCATGGTGCTCTTGGGCATGCCGGCCGTGCAGCGCAGCACCCAGGAGTCGGACGGCTGGTCGATCTCGACGGCGAGCTTGCAGTTGCCGAGCGAGGCGGCGGGAACCGATTCGGCCAGCTTCTTGAACGCATTTTCGCCGATGCCGGGATTGCCCCAGTTGACGGGGTTCGAGACGAGGACGACGGACTTGTCCTTCCCGCTCTGCGCCCAGTGGCTCTCGATGTCCAGGTCGAGCACGGCCTGGCCCGTATAGAAGACGTTGTCGAAGTTCTCGAACTTGGACGTGAGCGTCAGGAAGGGCGCCGAGGTCGAGCGGCCCTCGCGCGGGATGCCGAGGCGGATGTGGATGGGCTCGGTCGTGCCCGCCGTGAAGTTCTCGCGGACCATCGAGGACATGCGCACGGCGCCGTTCGTGCCGGAGATCTCGAGCGAGCAGGGGCCCTTGGCGAGCGCCGCGGGGGAGAGGCAGAGGCGGTTGGCGATCTCCAGCTCGGCGTTGCGGACGCGCAGGACGTTTCCGCCGGATCCCTCGCCGCGCGCGAGCTGGACCTGGCCCTGGAACCAGGCCGAGGCGCCGTCGACGATCTCCACGACGTTGGAGCCGCCCTGGAGGCCGCCGATGAAGAGGGTCGTGGCCCACTCGCTGACCTGGGTGCCCGTGCCGCCGACGTAGACCGCGTTGGAGACGACGAACCGGTTGAAGTCGCCGCCGATGCTGTCGTCGTTGGAGCTGTTGAACGTGCCGCCGACGCCGATCCAGTAGTCGTTCGTCACGACCGCGCCGTCGCGCACGACGAAGGCGTTGCCGTCGTCGCCGGCGCGGACGCCGACGAGGATGCCGGTGAGGTTCTCGACCTTCCGGTCCCCCTTGTAGGACTCGACGTCGGAGAGATGGAGGCGCGCGCCGTTCTCGACGACGAGCGTGTTGTTCGTGGCGGAGCGGCCGCCTTCTTCGCGTCCGACGTTGAGGACGGCCTCCAGCTCCATGTCCTTCGGCAGGATGGTCCAGACCGTGTTCGTGCCGGAGACGACGCCGGTCTGGCCGGAGGCGCCCTGGCCGACGATGAAGTGCCGGGAGAACACGGTCGCCCCGTCGTCGAACGCGAGGCGCGCGCCGTCGCCGGCGAGCTTGAACGTGAGGTTCGTGGCGAACGTGCCGGCGCCGGAGACGCGGAGCAGGCCGCGTGGCGCGTGGAGCGTCATGCCGTCCCACGTGTCGAGCGCGACCGACGCGCCGCCCTCGAACTCGTAGGAGGTGCCGTCGGGCTGGTTCCAGGGAAAGCTCGACAGGAAATTGCCGACCGACGCGCCGCCGGAGACGACGATGCGGTCGTATTCGGGCGCCGTGTCGAACTTCTTCTGGTCGTTCGGGTACTCGAGGACGAGGTTCGTCACGACGGCGTGGTCGTCGATGCGGATCTCCGACTCGTAGTGGCGGCCGGCGACGGTGAGGCGGTCGAAGACGGTCCCGCTGCCGGCGACGAGCAGGGAGAACCCGGTGCCGTTGCCGTCGAACGGCGAGAGCGTGACCTTGGCGTCGCGGCCCGTGACGCCGTTCACGAAGAGGTTCGTGGTGTTGGGCCACATCGCGAGCATCCGCAGGCCCGAGACGGCGGTATTGGCGCCGCTCGCGGTGAAGTGCCCGTGGGAGTAGAACTCGTGGGCGTTGTTGTCGGTGTCGAAGAAGTTCAGGTGGCCGCCCGTGATCGTCAGGTTGCCGTTCTTCGTCTCGACGAAGCCGCCGTTGCCGGCGCGGAACGAGACGCCGGCGGGGAGGGAGATCGTAAGGTTGGCCGGATCGTTCTGGTACTGGCCGACGGAGACGTTGCCGAAGGAGATGTCCGACGAAGCGGTGACGCCGTGCGTGCCCTGGCGGAACGTGACGGTGTCCGTGCCCGCGACGGGGACGGCTTCGGAGACGGGATCGTACTCGGAGTCGCCGCCGACGCGCCAGTTGCCCGGGGTGAACCAGTTGCCGGGATTGGGGGCGGTGGAGCTCCAGTAGTAGTTCTCCGCCGCCGCGGGTATCGCGAGGAGGGAGGCGAGCGCGGAAAGCGCGAGGAGTCGTGTGTTCATGGCGGAGGGTTGCGGGATGGGAAGGGAACGCGGAAGGCCGACGTCTTCGTCGCCTACCTAGCCGCGAAGTATAGGGCCTCGCGCGTGGGAACGCAAAAGGAAAATGCCGAAATTTCGAAAAACAGTAGACTTATCGTGGCGGAACCTCCGCGTTCCTTCTCAAACGCGGAGGAGCGGCGCAACGCGGAGGTGCTCGTCACCGCTTCGCACCATCCAGCACGACGGGCCGATTGTAGAATGGAAGTTTTTGGGTTCTCATGCTCCGCCCCGGCGTGTGGGTCCGGCGCGCAGGCGGGGACGTTGGATGTGGCGGGGTGTGGGGCAGACCCCCACCGAACAACACCCTTTCCGTCATGGCCGCCAATCCACGTGTGGCGCGAAGCAAATGCCGTGGCCTCCGCGTTCGGCCAAGCCTCCGCGTTCCTTCTCAAACGCGGAGGAGCGGCGCAACGCGGAGGTGCTCGTCACCGCTTCGCACCATCCAGCACGACGGGCCGATTGTAGAATGGAAGTTTTTGGGTTCTCATGCTCCGCCCCGGCGTGTGGGTCCGGCGCGCAGGCGGGGACGTTGGATGTGGCGGGGTGTGGGGCAGACCCCCACCGAACAACACCCTTTCCGTCATGGCCGCCAATCCACGTGTGGCGCGAAGCAAATGCCGTGGCCTCCGCGTTCGGCCAAGCCTCCGCGTTCCTTCTCAAACGCGGAGGAGCGGCGCAACGCGAGGGGGCGGGCTAGCGCGGGGTGGCGCGGAGGGACCAGACGTCGGCGGGAGCGTCCGGGAGGACGCGGGCGCCGAGGCGGAAGGGCGGATAGCCGGTGCAGTAGCCGCGGAAGAGGAGGACGTGCGCGCCCTTGGAGAGGCGGACGGGGCGCGCGGCGAGGCGGCGGAAGTGCGGGGAGGACGGATCGTCGCGCCAGTCGGACGCGGCGGGCGTGATCTCCTCGCCGTCGAGGAACCACCGGGCGGTCGTCATCGGGTGGCTTTGCAGCTCGAGCGTGGCGTCGAGGTCGCGCGCGGCGCGCAGGATCGTGGCGCCGTACCAGAGCTGCGCGCCCAGGCCGACGGCGACGCGCGTGTCCGTCTCGGCCAGGGTCGCGGTCTTCCAGCGCAGCGGCTCGCGGGGGGACTCCCACCAGCCCGTCGTCTCGGGGCCGGAATAGGCGGCGGCGAAGTCGGGCGCGGCGAGGCGCGCGTCGGGCGCGAAGCGGGTCTTGTCGAAGTAGTCCGCGACGAGCGGCTTCTGCGGCGGCGAGGGGTCGTAGGACCAGCCGGCGGCGGCCGGGCCGCCGAAGGGGCCGAGGACGGACCATTCGCGCGGGACGAGCCCGGTGTCGGCGGGGGCGAGGCGCATCGGCGCCCAGGCGCCCGGGTAGAGGCGCGCCTCGGTCGGCTCGTCCCAGGTCTCGGTGGAGGCGGAGCCGTCGGCGTTGCTCCACCAGAGGCGGTGGTGGCCGCCGAGGTTCGCCTCGAAGTCGCAGCGCGTGCGCAGCGCGCCGGAGAAGGGGGCGTCCTGGCGCGGGAACGCGGCGCGCGGGATCGAGACGGCGAGCGTGAAGCCGAGGCCGTCCTCGTCCTTCGCCCAGCCGTAGCGGGCGCCGGGGATGCGGGCGGCGTGCGCGAAGCGCGTTTCGCCGACCGGGGTCTTGAAGCCGACGGGATGCGCGTCGGGGCCGGTCCATTCCGGATAGAACGCCATGCCGAGCGGGGCGGGGGCGCCGTCCTTGCCGCGGAAGAGGCCGAAGACGAGCCGCACGTCGCCGGGGCGGCCGGCGTCGGGGCCGGGCACGGGCGCGTCGGGGTCGCCCTGGAAGTGGAACGAGAGCGTGTCGGCGCCCTGGTCGTGCGCGAAGAGGCGATAGGGGTCGGCGAGGCGCGGCGGGTCGAAGGGCGCGCCGGTGCGGACGTGCCAGCGCAGGAGGAGCGCGTCGGGCGTCCAGAGCGGGCGCACCTCGACGGAGCGCCCCTCTCCCGCCTCGATGCGGATCGGCTCGGCGTCCTCCCAGCCGCGCATCGAGCCGCCGCGCAGGTCGGCGCCGCCAAAGGCGGGGGCGAAGGTCGCGACGCGTGCGGCGGCGGCCCCGCCGCGGAGGGCGAGCGCCATCTCGGGCGGGTCGGCGATGTCGG
>CAMOEO010000059.1 GCA_946612175.1 uncultured Verrucomicrobiota bacterium | reverse complement strand
CCGCCTTCGGCGAAGACGGCGCAGGTGCGCGGCGTGGCGACCTTGAACCAGCCGGCCTCGCGGTCGAGGACGACGTCGTCGCGCGGGGGGAGGTCGGCGACCGGCCCCTTCCGCTTGTAATAGTCGGGATAGGGATCGACCCACTTGGCCCACGAGGGAGCCTCCTCGGCCCAGACGGTGCCGAGCCGCGCGCGCCACGTCAGTTCCGGCCACGGGGTGTTGAGCTGGGTCGACTGGCCGTCGAAGGAGCCGATGATCTTCGAGGGCGGGAGCAGCACGGCGTAGGCGTCGGCGCACGGCGCGAGGTCGCCGCGCAGGAAGAGCGCGGCGGCGATGCGTTCGGACGCCTGGCGGAGCGGATCGCCGCTGATGGCGAAAATGCCGCAGTAGAAGGTTTCCGGGGCCTCGATGGCCTGCTTTGTGGCGGCCCAGTCGAAACGCCAGGCGCCGCTCCAGTCCTGCGCCGCCGCCTCCGCGCCGAAGAGCAGGCCGCCGGCGCCGCGGTGCGGATTGGGCGCGCAGTAGTTGAACTCCGTCACGCAGAAGGGCTTCCCGAAGACGCGCTTTAGGGTGCCCCCCATCGCGCCGAAGCCCATCGAGTGGAGGCGCTGGCGGACGGGGTTCTCCGTGCCGACGCGGCACGGCAGCCCCCACGCCTTCTCGGGGAAGGACGGATGGTCGCAGTAGGCATGTCCCTCGACGTAGTCCTGCGTCGGACCGGCGAGGACGCCCTGGTATTCCGGCGGCTGCATCCAGGCGCTCATGTTCGAGAGGGGCGCCCGGAGCCCGACCTCCTCGCGCAGGAAGCGCACCGCCCGCGCCTCGAAGTCCGCCTCGACATCGGCGAGGAAGCGCGAGAACGCCGCGACGTGCCGCGTACGGTGCCAGTGGTTGCCCGATGGGATGCCGGCGAAGTCCGCGACTTCGCCGGCATCAATGACGAGCCGCCCTGCGGGCGGCAATGACGGGCCGTCTGCGGCGGCAATGACGGACCGCTCTTCGAGCGGCAATGACGAATGAACGGCATTTTCAATTTGGCGCGAAGCGCCGTCATTGGCGGCGTAGCCGCCCTCGTCATTCGCGCGTAGCGCGCCGTCATTGCGCGGCACGGCCGCGTCCGTCGTTGCGGCGTGGCTGGAGGAATGCGCCTCCAGCCACGCCGTCCACTTCTCCTGCCAGTTCGGCAGCGAGACGAAGGGCTCGGGGCCGGCGCCGTTGTCGAGGTTGCCTTCGTTGATCAGGGCGACGGAAAGGAGCGCGGGGTCGTCGGCGAAGCGGACGCCGGTGAAGGCGTTCGTGTGGCCGAGCCAGGCGGAGGCGAAGGCGCAGAAGTTGGAGAAGGCGCCGTCGTGGACCGGCACGAGGTGCTTGAACGCGCCCTTTCCGATCGTGCCGTCGCGGTCGATGCCGACCGCGCGCCACGACACGGGACGCGAGACGTAGAGGTCCGTGACGATGTAGAGGCCGTGCCGCGAGCAGGCCGCGACGAGCGCGTCGTGGCGGCGCAAAGCGTCGGGGGAGAGGACCGTCGTGTCGGGGTTCTGGGCGACGAGGCCGCCATCGTGGTGGTGGATGCGGACGGCGTTGTAGCCGAGGGCGGCGAGGTGCGTGGCGATCGCCTCGGCCTTGTCCTCGTCGGGGAAGTTGGCGCCGCTGCTGATGTTGACGCCCCAGAAGCGGACCGGCTCGCCGGGACGGCCCTCGAACTCGAAGTGCCCGTCGCGCACCACGACGCGCCCGTGCACGCCGCACGGCGCGTGCGCCGCCGCGATCCACGAAAAGTCGAGCGCCGAGCCCGGCTCAATGTCGCGCTCCGCGGCGAAGGGAACCCAGGGCGCGACGGCGGCGGGGCCGCCGTCGCGCAATGACGATGCCGCCTCCGGCGGCAATGACGGGGCCGGCTGCGCCGGCAATGACGGGCCGCCTTCGGCGGCAATGACGAAAGACGGGGAAAGAAGAAGGATCGCAAGGAACAAGGAGGATTTCATCTTCGTTTGCATTACGTCGTTGTTTTCATTGCGGCGCTTGCGCCGCCCGTCATTTGCGCGAAGCGCACCCGTCATTCGCTCGAAGAGCGCCCGTCATTCGCTCGAAGAGCGCCCGTCATTCGCGCGAAGCGCGCCCGTCATTCGCCCGCAGGGCGGTCGTCATTCGCCCGCAGGGCGGTCGTCATTCGCGGCGCGGCGTCGCCGCGCCGCGCTATCGCACGACCATGATGAACGGGCGGAGGGAACGCCAGACGATGCGCTGCTTGACGCCGCAGGAGGCGTCGTAGGTGTAGGAGAGCGCATCAACGCCGCGGGAGTTGGTCCAGCGCTCGTTCACAGGATCCCAGTCCTGCAAGCTGAAGCCGGCGGGGATTGGGCCGCCGGACGTGCGCTCGGCCGTGAAGGTCCAGGAGCCCTCGACGAAGTAGGCGCCCGGCGCCGGGTCGCAGGCGAAGTCCTCGCCCTCCGCAACCTCGACGACGAGGTTCGTGACGCCCAGCTCGCCGAAGTAGCGCGCGGCGTCGGCGTTGCGGTTGCGCACGAGCTCCTCCTCCGTCAGCACGCGGTCGTAGTAGCGGATGTTCTTCAGGGTGCCGATGAAGAACTGGTCATACGACCCGGCAGGGGCGCCGATGCCGAAGTTGGTGTCCTTGTACGGGGTGATCGAGGCGTACTGGTAGTAGCCGTCCGCGATGCCGCCGCCTGTCGGAGGCGTCACGCCCTGGAACATCTTCGCCGTGCGGTCCGACGAATCGAGAATGGCCGTCGAGAAGTCGTACTTGCCGGATGCGTTCTGGAAATACGGGCGCGTGTTGACATCGTTGGCCTCTTGCGTATTGAAGTGGAAGGAGTTCGGCACGGGGCCGTTACCGTTCTTTCGCAGAACGGTGGCAAAATTGAGCCACGATGCACTGACCACATACTCAATGTCATTGGCGATGTCGTCCACGTCGGCGTCGACAAGCGACTGGATTGTCCAGTTGGCGACAGGCCCCACCTGTCCGATGCCACGCCAGCGGCTCGCGCCCTTCATCGTGAAGCCCTTGACGTCATTCGTCCAGTTGCCGTCCGTCGCGATGAGGCTGCCAAGGATGGTGCTGTCGTTGTTTGCATATCCATTTCCGTTGTTGTTCAGGCGCTGGAGGAAGATCCGTCCCGTGACGGGGTTCGGCGCCAGGTTCTTCCACGTCGTCGCCGTCGTGCTGCGGGCCACGCCCACGCCCTGGTTGTAGATGCCGTCGAAATGCCAGACGATGCCCGCCTGGGAGTAGTCGTCGAAGGAGTAGTCCGCCGCCGTGCGGAGACCGCGCGTCGCCTTCCACTTCCACGTGAGGCGCACCTTGCCCGCCGCCGTCGTGTAGGCGTAGGTGTTGCCGGTGTGGTGCGTCGCCGCGCTCCAGCCGTCGCCCTTGTCCGCAAGCGGACCCCAGGTCTCGACGGTGTAGCCGTCGCAGGCGTAGTCGATGCCCTTCGCCGTCACGGTCGCCGGGGCGGAGAAGACGTGGCTTCCGTCGACGGCGTAGGAGCCGTCCGGCTCGTCGCCGCGCAGATACGGAACGGTCGACTGCACGATGACGTTCGTGACATCGGGGATGCCGAAGTAGCGCCAGTCGTCCACCTTGCGGTTCTGCGCGACTTCTTCGGCGGAAAGCGCATGGTCGTACTGGCGGAAGGATTTGAGCGTGCCGACGAAGAGATCGCTCGTACCCGTTTTGCCATAGCCGCCAAGGCAGAAGCCCGTGTCCGAATAGCCCGCCGACGTGCCCGTCTTGTAGCCGGTGCCGGACGTCGGCTCCGTCGTCCCGCTGAAGAACGCCTGCTTGTTGTCCGAATGCATGATGGCCGTCACGTAGTCGTAGTGGTCGCCCGGCAGGTTGGGGTAACCACTGGAGAGACCAAGGCATCTCCAGGCGAGACATTGGTCGCCTTTGCGGATCTGGATGCCAAAGGTGGTGTTGTTCGCACCGAACGGGAACGCACTGGTTGTCACCTGATCGGATGCCTTTGCGTCGATCAGCATCTGGAGCGAATAGTCCGTGCCGACGGCGAAGCCGCCGGGTGCATTGCAGCGGAAGCGGCCTTCGGCGTCGATCCGGAATCCGTCCTCGGTCCAGTACCCGGGATCGCGCTCCCCGACGGGCTCGAGGTCCGCGGCGGTCTCCCAGTTGTTTCCGGCGGCATTCAGGCGCTGGACGAAGAGGTCGTTGACGCTGCCCTTGGAGCCGAGGTTCACCCAATGGACGGTCGAGTAGGAGTGCGGCTGGTTCGTGCCCACGTTGCAGATGCCGTCATAGAAGGTCTCGAGGCCGTCCCAGACGTAGTCGTCCACGGTGTAGAGGTTGGCGAGGCCGTCCGCTTTCGTCCACTGCCACGTGAGGCGGACGCGGTCCGCGTCCGTCGCGAGGAAGGAAGCGGGCTGGTAGAGCGGGGTCTTGTGGAAGTCGGGCGCGGACCAGCCATCGCCATTGCGTGCTTCGAGCATGTAGCCCGTGCAGACGTAGTTGGTGCCGTCGACCGTGACGGTCGCGGGCGCGGTGAACATGTGGCTGCCGTCCACGGCGTAGTTGCCGGCGGGCTCCGCCCCCTCGGCGCCGGCGACGGCGGTGGCGACCACCACGTTCGTCACGGGCAGCGGCGCGGTGCGGCCAAAGAAGCGGAACTCGTCAACCACGCGGTTCCAGGCGAGTTCTTCCTCCGTGAGGACTTTCTTGTAGTAGCGGTAGGAATGGATGGTGCCGACAAACTGGCCGCTAGTGCCAGTGTAGCCGCCGATGCAGTATCCGTTGTCGTTTTTCGCACCCACGGTAAACTGGCGGAATCCGTCGCCGGAGGTCGGGATCGTCGTGCCGCTGAAGAACGCGACGGTTTTCTCGTCCGCGTTGGCGATGGCCGTCATATAGCCTAGTGTATCGCCGGAAATGAAAACATGGTTGGCGATCGTATCGCTCATTCCCCAGTAGAGCCTGGAATTGGCCGGGTCTCCATAAAGGCAGAAGTTGGATTGCTGCACCGACATGACATAGGGCTTTGAAAACTTCTGGGAGGACCAATCGCCGGAGACGAGCGCCTGGAGCGTGTAGTTCGTCCCCGATTCGATGCGCGCGGTCGCCGAACCGCTGGTGCCGGCGGCGCGCCATTCGCTGTCGCCCGTGAGCGTGAAGCCGTTCTCCGTCCAGGCGCCGAGGTCGCGTCCGCTCACGTCGTCGAGGCTGGATGGCGCGCTGCTGTTGGCCCAACCGGTACCGCCCTGGTTGAGATAGCGGACCCAGACATCGTTGTTCGCGCCGGACGAGCCGAGGTTCTTCCACGTCGTCGCCGTCGTGGAGTGCGGCTGGCCAAGGCCGGCGTTGCGGATGCCGTCGAAGTTCCAGACGGCGCCGGGGACGTAGTCGTCCGCGTCGTAGGCCTTGTAGACCTGGCTGTCCCAGTACTTGATGCCGGCGCGGGCGGAGGATCCGAAGGCGACGGCGAGCGCAAGGGCGCCAAGTGCGGTGAGTTTTCGGATGTTCATGGTTTTTCCTCGGTGGTTGCGAGTTGCCTCCTTAGGGTCGCCGTTTATTCTACGCAGGGAAAAACGGGAATAAAAGAACAATTCCAACAACAAAAAGCGGGACAATCTAACAAAAAGCGCTTGCAAACGGATGCCGTTTCCAATAGACTTCGAAGGACTTGCCCCCGCGGGCGTCCCGCCTTCCGCCGCAGCCTCCGCGACACCGCCATGCCCGAACCCCGCACCAGACCGTCCCGTGCGCCCGAGCCAAAACGCCGGGGGGCGCCGGGCGCGCCGTCCGGTCCGCCGCTTCGTCCCTGCCGCATCCTCGTGGCCCACTGGATGATCGCGGCGGACTCGAAGCGGTTCCTCGACGGCGTCGAATCCTATGCGCGCGACGCCGGCCTCGACTGGGATCTGGAGGTCCTTCCGCTGTATCAGGCGGACACGATGCGGCTGGCGCTCGAGACGCAGCACCCGGACGGCGTGATCACCGGCTTCCACGCCCCCGAATTGTTCGCCTCCCTCGCGAAGACCTCGATGCCGGTCGTGTTCCTGCGGCACGAGGAGACCGAGCCGGCGGCGCGCCGAAGGCGGCTTTCGGTGCTGCGGCTCGACTTCGGGGAGGTCGGCCGGGCGGCCGCGCGGCACTTCCTGGAACGCGGCGGCGTCCGGTCGTTCGCCTTCGTGGAGGCGACCCGCGACCCGGAGTGGTCGCGTTCGCGCGGCGACGCCTTCCGCGACGCCGTTGCGGGGACGGGGCTCCCGTTCTTCCGCTTCTCCGCCAAGGAGGGCACCTACCAGGCCTCCGTCGCGAGCCGCGAGGAGTTCGGGGCGCTCGCCGAATGGCTCCGCGCGCTGCCGAAGCCGGCGGCCGTCTTCGCCGCGAGCGACGAACGCGCGCGCGACACGCTCCTTTCGTGCCGCGAGGCGGGCCTCGAGGTGCCCCGCTCCGTGGCGATCCTGGGCGTGAACAACGACGAGTTCACCTGCCGCCACGTGTTCCCCAACCTTTCGAGCGTGGCGCTCGACCAGATGTCGCTCGGCCGCGCGGCGGCCGCAGAGCTGCACCGGCTCCTGCGGGGGGGCCGCCCCGTCCGCCGCGGCCGCCCCGTTCCCGTCGCGGGCGTCGCGGCGCGCGCCTCGACGGCGCCGCCGTCCCCCGGCGGGCGGCTCGTCGGCGCCGCGTGGGAGTGGATCGAGCGCCACGCCTGCGAGGGCGCAGGCGCCGCCGACGTGGCGCGGGCCCTCCGGGCGAGCCGCTCGCTGCTCGACCTCCGCTTCCGCGAACTGGGCGGGGGAACGGTCCTGGACGCCCTGACGGACCGGCGGCTCCGGGAGGTCAAGCGGCTGCTCCGGGAGACCGACGACCGCATCGAGTCCATCTGCGGCGAGGCCGGCTTCCGCGACGCCAGCGGCCTCCGCCGCCTCTTCCGCCGGCGCTTCGGATGCTCCATGCGCGAATGGCGCAAGCGGGCGAAGGGCTAAGGGCGGCGCTCCGCTCCGCTTTCCGTCGGCGGGTAGGCGTCCGCGGCCGACGGTCATGTTTCATCGCTTGCGCGCGATGCCGGCCTTTGCCGGCGTCGTGCGCGGCGGGCCGCGCAATGGGCGCAGGAAGGTCCGCCGAAACGCGGGGAGGTCAGAGGGAAAACGAAGCGGAGAGGAGGTTCGGGTCGACCCGGCGGCCCCGCCGGTCGCGGGTGTCGAAGCCCAGGGCCTCGGGATCGGCGCCGCAGAAGCAGGCGCCCCGCATGCCCTCGATTTCGACGTGGCCGTCCATGCTCATGCGAACGAGGGCGCTCAAGGGCTCCGCGTTGAGGAAGGTGTGGCACGAGACGGGGCTCTTCGCCATGATGTCCGGCGGGTAGGCGTGGTGTTCGCCGTCCACCCACGCGAGGGAGGAGGCCGAGTTCACGTCGAAGAAGGCCATGCCGCCGCGCACGACGAGTTCGTTGCGGTGGTAGTGGCCGTTGAAGAAGAGGACCGGCCGCCCGGCGCGGGCCTTTTCGACCAGGTCCACGACCTCGCGGCCGTTCGCGACGCCGCCGCCCTCGGGCGGAAAGAGGAAGCTCGCGTGGGAGAACACGCACGTCGGGCCGGGCGCGGTGGCCACGGCCTCGCGCAGGAACGCCACCTGCTCCGGGGGCAGCGCCACCTCGTCCTGGTGGCACTTGGCCCAGACCGACTCGTCGGCGTAGTGCTTGAGCGCGCCGTCCGCGCCGTGGTGGTAGTTGTTGTCGAGGGCGACGAAGCGGAAGCCGCGCACGTCGAAGGCGTAGAAGTTGCGCGGCATGGAGAAGGCCGCAAGCACCTCCTCCAGCGAATCCGAGCACTCGAACTCATGGTTGCCCATCACGTGGTAGGCGGGCAGCGGGGCGGCGGCGTACCGGGCGATCATCCCGCGCGCGGCCGCGACGTCGTGGCAGAAATCGCCGCAATGGATGACGAACTCGGCCTTCGCGCGCACGGCGCGCGCGACGATGGCGTCAAGACGCGCCTCGCACGAGGACCAGTCGCCCTCGCGCCAGTGCAGATCGGCAAAAACGGAAAACGTGACGGAATCGCTCATGCGCGGCCAATTATAGCCTACAGTCGCTTCCCAATCAACGACAATTCGGCTGCGCCGCCGTCATCCCGGTTCCCGCTTTCCTCATGTCGCATCCCGTGGACCGGATGGCGACTCCCGGTCCACGGCTTCCATGGCCTCCTTGTCGGCCAGCGACAGGGAGCCCTCCACGCGGCCGTCGTCCAGGTCGTTGATCGTCCGCCGCCCCCTGAGGTCGCGGAAGAGCTGCCTCAGGCCGATGATGCCGCCGATTCCGAACCAGAAGATCGTGATGAACGAAACGATGCACGGGACGACGAAATACCGGACGACGAAGTAGGGGCTCCACCACCGGATCGGCCACGGAT
Source organism: uncultured Verrucomicrobiota bacterium (assembly GCA_946612175.1). Lineage (GTDB taxonomy): Bacteria > Verrucomicrobiota > Kiritimatiellia > RFP12 > UBA3636 > UBA3636. Next base: position 3,331 of record CAMOEO010000059.1, on the reverse strand, counting down.
GGATGGAGTTGCAGATCACGGTGCCGAGGAAGCAGAGGCAGAAGCCGTAGCCGAAGCTGTAGAAGAAGACGCCCCAGGCGATGATGCGGTCGCCGCGGGAGTATTCGGGCGTGATGCCGATGATGTTGCGCAGGACGGTGCGGGGCGTCCATTTGGGGCGGATGTCGCGCCGTTCGCCCAGCGAATACTTGCCGCGGTGCAGCATCCGTTCGAGGTTGAACGGCCTGCGGCAGGTCGCGAGCGACACAACGACGTAGCAGCAGACGCACAGGACCGAGAGGAAGAAGTTGAACTCGATGGCGTTCACCGGGCACCGGACCGGATCCATCGTCCACTGGATGTAGGGGGCGAAGGGGGAGGAAAGGAGGGTAAGGGCGCGGTCGAAGGACTCCACCCAGCCCCTCTTGGCGATGGCCGGATAGACGATGTCGGCCCAGTTGCGGGTGGTGAAGATGTAGAGGCCGCTCATGCTGACGCTGGTGAGGAGCGCCGCCCAGGCGCCGTACACGGTGCCGAAGCGGCTGTAGAGGCCGAAGATCATGATCGAGCCGGAGGCGCCGATCCACATCGCGCAGGCCAGCGTGTTGAACATCTGGTAGTAGTCCAGCTGCTTCATGTAGTAGGAGCCGGCCAGGAAGAAGACGCCGATGGCGATGGCGACGCAACGCACCATCCAGATGTGCTGGCGCGGGGTGAAGGGCTTCTTGCGGAAGGGCAGGATCACGTCCTGCGCGATCGTGAGCGTGGCGGAGTAGATGCGCGAGTCGTCGGTCGAGAGCATCGCCAGGAAGAGAAGCAGCGCGAAGAGCCCGAAGAGCCCGTGCGGCAGCAGCGCCCGCATCGTGGCGGAGAGGTTGAGCTGGTTGTAGAGCGTCCGGCACTGCTGGAAGTCGTCGTTCGCCCTGCCCTCGGCGTCGATGAGCGCCTTCTCGGCGGCCCGGCCCGAGATGCCGGCCGCCTCCAGCTCGGCGGTCTTGCGGGAGCGGGCGTCGTCCTTCAGCGCCTTGTGGATGACGTCGAGGAACGCGGTGTCGAGGTTCTCCTCCTGCGAGAGCGGCGGGTCGACGCCGATCTCGTGCCGTTGCGGCGGGACGGTCTTGACGGCGGCCTTGACGACCTCGCGGAGATGCGCCCGGCCCTGCGAAGCGCCTTCCGCGGCGTCGTCGGCGCGCGGGTCGCCCTTGAAGACGTCTTCGGCGACGCGCGTCGCGAGATTCCTGCGGACGGCGTTCGCCTCGGTCGCGAAGTCCCTGTGGTTGAGGAACGTGACGAGCGAGGCCGCGATGAGCAGGTAGAAGACGGTGATGATGGCGGAGCGCCAGTTGCCGAGAAGGCCGGCCATCTTCTGCTCGTGGGGCGATTTCGCGGAGTTGGAGGAGGCGGTCCCGATCCAGCTGGCGCGGTTCATCACCGTGCCGTAGGCCGCCACGACGACCATCGTGAAGAGGTTGAAGTCGCGGAACTTCGAGATGTCGTAGGGGTTGATGAAGCTCTCGCCCGGGACGCGGTCGGCCATGGTCGGCATGATTTGGCCGAAGACCGAGAACTTGGAGAAGAGGAAGATGATGAAAATCGCCACCACGGGGTAGAGGATCATGCCCTGGATGGTGTCGGTGATGATGATCGAGAGCGCACCGCCGAAGCAGATGAGGGAGATAGCCAGGGCCAGGAAGAGGACCATCAGCGACACGAAGGTCGAGAAGGGGAACCCCAGGACGTGGAATTCGGGCGGCAGGTCGAGAAGCTGGATGAAGAAGCGCGCCGCGATGGCCGGCATGATCATGTTCGCGAGCATCTCGGCGATCGACCGCAGCGCCGCCGCGGCGATCCGGAAGCGGCGGCTGTAGCGCATCTCCAGGAACTGCCCGAGGCTCATGGCGCGCGTCTCTCGGAAGCGGTAGGTCGCGAAGCCGAGAAGACCGAGGAGGATCGAAAGCGGCGTGAGGACGCTGCTCCAGAACCCCACCGAGAACCCCGTCTTGTAGTGCATCTCGATGTAGGAGACCAGCGTGATGATCGAGATGGAGTTCGCCACGTCGCCCACGGAGATCACGTAACGACCGCAGAGCCGCCCGGCCGAGAGGAAGTCGGAAACGCCGCGCACGTAGCGGCGGGTGCGGAACCCCATGTACATCACGAAGCACACGGGGAGGATGAGAATGAGCCAGTCGTACCAGGTCATGGTGAAATGTCCCGATGGGGGAAGAAAGTCTCTTCGCAAGGTTTTGATTTGCGACGCAAGACAGCATATTACAATCGCCCGACGACTGCAAGCCCGTTCACCCCTTCACCCTTTCAACTTCTCCCGGTGACGGCACCGCCGCCACCGGGGGTTGGTACTTTACCGGCGACGATCCGACGCCGGGCGGCTACCGCATCCGACCCGCGCGGGCCGCGCCTCCTGAATCGCTTTTCATCCGCTTCGTTTCCGCCCGTACAAAAAATGTAAAACAACCGGGCGAGCGGCGGGCGGTTTTTGAAACGGAAAAGCGGCGTGCGAGGACACAGCGGCTCGCGCGACTGCGGCCGTTGCGTTCGGAATCGCGAGGTTCCGCGCGTGGCACGGGGAATGCTTCCGTATCGCGCATGAACTACGAGGAAAAATGGCGGGCGGAGCGCGAGCGCGCGGGATTCCTCGCGCTGGCGGACGGCGCGGTGTTCCGCGGCGTCGCGTTCGGCGCGCGGGAGGACCGGCTCGGCGAGGCGGTCTTCAACACCGGGATGTCCGGCTACCAGGAGATCGCCACGGACCCCTCCTACGCCGGGCAGATCGTCGCGCTCACGACCGCCGAGGTCGGCAACTACGGGACGAACCTCGACGACGCCGAGTCGCGCGGGCTCTTCCTCTCCGGGCTCGTTGTGAACGAGCTCGCGGAGCCGTCCAACTTCCGCTCGACCCTGCCGCTCGACCGGCTCCTCGCCGACGCGGGCGTGCCGGGGCTGCGCGCCCTCGACACGCGGAGTCTCACGCTCCACCTCCGCGACCACGGCTCGCAGAAGGCCTATCTGCACGCGGAGCCCGAGCCGATGGATCCGGCCGAGGCCGTCCGGCGCGCCCGCGAATGGGAGGGCCTCGACGGACAGGACTACGCCGCTCGCGTCTCCTGCAAAGTCGCCTACGACTTTGCAGGAGACGCGAGCGGGGTTGAAAAGTTGAAAGGTTCAAAAGTTCAAAAGTTGGATTCCGACGGTGGGTTCAACCCTTCAACCCTTCAACCTTTCAACCCCGCCACCAGCGGCCAGCGGCCGCTGGTAGCGGTCTACGACTTCGGCGTAAAGCGCAACATCCTGCGGTCGCTCGCGTCGTTCGCGCGGGTGCGGGTCGTGCCGG
>CAMOEO010000058.1 GCA_946612175.1 uncultured Verrucomicrobiota bacterium | reverse complement strand
GGCTCCGGGAACGGCGGCGGACGGAAGGACGAGACCGCGGCCCTTCTCCGCCGGGAAGGGCGCGTCGGGCGGTACGGCCGGCGCCCAGGAGAGCGCAGCGGCGAGGCGGGCGCCGAGACGCGCGGCGGCACGCTCCGGCGATTCGCCCGGAACCGTGGGGCCGAGACCGTCGAGGACGGGGACGTGGAGCGCCGCGAAGCGGGCGCGGAGCGCGGAACCGGCGAGAGCGGGATCGGCGGCGAGGACGATTTCGACGCCGTGCTCGAGCGTCCAGGACACGAGGTCGTCGTCCGTGCCGGCGCCGGTCTCGAGAGCCATCCCGTCCGGAGTGCCACGGAGAACGGCGGAACCGTCCGTCATGCGTTCGAGCGCGAGAATGTCGAACGATCGGCGCAGTGCCGACGCGAAGGGCTTCGACAATGGATCCCCTTTTCCGGCCGTCGCGAGAAGCAGAACTCCGGGGCGAGGGGGGGCGCGGCGGATCGATTCGTCGACGGACCGCAGCATTGGACAGAACGCGCCCCAGCGGGGGATGTTCTCGTCCTCGAGCGCATCGAGCTCCGGATGGCGCGCAAGGAGCGCGTGGCGGGCGACGTGGACCTTGAACGACTTGTAGAGCCCGCCGAACGAGACGGCGTTGAGGTGCCAGACGAACGCGCGGGTCGTGATGCGGTGCTTCCACCCGCGGTCCCGGGCGCGGAGACAGAGATCCGTCTCCTCGCCGTATCCCTTGCCAAAAGTTTCCGCGTCAAGTTCGCCTACGTCGTCGAGCATGGCGCGCTTCAGGTAAAGGCAGAAGCCGTGCCCGGTGTGCAGGTCGAAGACCGTTTCCGTCGCGTGGAGCCAGCCGCGAGCGACCGTCGCGACCGAGAGTCCGGGCGGCATCTCGTTCTTTCCGCGGTCCGGGACGGAGGCGAGGCCGGAGTTGTTGGAGACGGCGGTCGCGGTCCCGATGCGGGGATCGGCGTAGGCCGCGAGGCGGAGCGAATCGCTCCATCGCGGTCCGACGACGGTGTCGTTGTTGAGCAGAATCACGTCGCGGCCGGCGGCAGCGCGCATGCCGTGGTTGCAGGCGCCGGCGAAGCCGAGGTTTTCGTCGAGGCATTCGACCCGCACGCGGCCGGGATGCTCCGCGGCGAGGCGGAGCAGCGCGGGACGGACGCGCGCGTCGTCGCTACCGTTCTCGACGAAGAGCAGAAGGACGTCGGGCGGCGTGTGTTCAAGGAGCGACGCGACGAGCGGCGGCAACAGTTCGGGGTGGTCGTAGACCGGAACGACGACCGCCAGCGGCGGCTTCGGCGCCGCCTCCGCGCGGAGGCGCCCTCGGACGGTCTCCGACCACAGGTCCGGGCGCAGTTCGCGCCAAAGGCGGCGGAGCGTCTCCGCGTCCGGCTGCCTTCCGGGAAAGAGGCGGGCGTGCAGGAGCAGGGGGTTCTTGCGCGGGGGGATCGCGTCGGGCGGAAGGGGGGGGCAGGCCGGGGAGAAGCCACACCCTTTGCGCCAGCCGTCCGTGCAGTAGTGCAGTAGCGGGACGGCGAATCGGCGCGACGCGACCTCGGGGTGAGCCCAGCAGTAGAAGTCGCGGTCGAAGAGACGGGAGCGCGAAGCCGTCGCGAGGTCTCGCACAAGGCGCAGCGCCGCGAGCGGATGCCGGATCCCCGTCGCGGCGAAGGCGCGCACGGCGCCGAGAAGGTCGCCGAGGAGCTGCAGGGCGCGATCGCGGCGAGAGAAGGAGGCGCGGAAGTCCGCGAGGGAGATCTTCGGCGGGGCGGGGCGGGCGGGCGGACCGAACTCGCGGGAGAGGACGCGCGCAAAGCCGGCGACGATGTCGGGCGGCGGGGGGAAGGGCACTTCGCACCAGCTGCGGAAGTCGGCGAACGCGGGTTCCGCCGCGAGGCGGTCGCGGAAGGGGCAGCGCGCGAGTTCCGAAAGAACGGCGGCGACGAAGTCCCGGCGGGCTGGATCCGAACACGCTCTGCGGATCCGGGCTGCGATCCGGGCACGGAACCCTGCCGCGAAAAACGCGGCGGCCGCGGCAGGGTCTCCCGCGCCGCGCGCTTCCGCGGCCCGGAAAAAATCGGACACGGCGTTGTCGGATCCGAAAACGCCGGGCGGAGGGACGGAACTGGATTCGTTCGATTCCATGGATCGACGGTCAGTTTTTCCGGGGACGGCGGAGGAGCTCGGCAATCCACCGTAGCGGAGCCGTGAGGGCCATGCCCAGGCGGTAGGAAAGCGACCTTTCGATCGTTTCGATCCGCTTTCCGGCGTTGCGGAGCGAGTCTCGCGCCTGCGCAAGCGCTTCGCACGTCGGCGCATAGCGGTTGGCGCGAAGGTAGATTTCCGTGAGAGCGGCGGGATCCTTCTCGAAAACGGCCGCGATCGAACGTCCGGCGGCCGCGGGATCGGAAACCCAAAGTCCCGTGATGGAGGCGATGCCGTTCTCGTCTTCGGACGTCTGCCGCAGGAAGTGCTCTCCCGTGGTCTTCCGGAGGTGGACCGGCGTCGCAAGGTGCGCGAGCCGACGGATGTAGTCGTAATCGATCAGGATCCGCAGCCTTTCGTCATAGGGACCGGCTTCGTCCGCGAGACGCTTCGTGTGGAGGATCTGCTTGTGGTTGATCCTGTTGAAGAGCCGGATGTCGTCGAAGCGGACGTCCGCGTCGTTTTCGATCCGCCGTCGGATTTCGCGGCCGTCCGGTCCGACGTGGACCGCCCACGTATCCGAATAGGCGAATTCGGCGCCTTCCCGTTCCGCGAGCACAACGAGCTCCATCAGATGGTCCGGGTAGACGAGGTCGTCGTCGTCCATGTAGGAGACGTATTTCGAACGGACGAGGGCGAGGCCCGCGTTGAGCGCCGCGGCCTTGCCGCGATGGGGTAGCGCGTGGTATTCGATGCGGGGATCGCCGAACCCCGCCACGACGTCCGAAACATCCTCGCCGCCGTCGTTGAGGACGAGGAGCTTCCAGTCCCGGAACGTCTGGTCCCGGATCGAACCGATCGCGGCGGCAAGGAAATCCCGGCGATTGCAGGTCGGGAGAAGAACCGTGACGAGGGGCGGGGCCGTTTCCATGGGGGGACATTCTAGACGTTTTGTCCTTTGCGCGCAAGCGGTTGCGCGCGCGAAACGCATTTGCTAGAATGCTGCCCCATGCCGCCCATATCCGACAGTCGCACGGCCGAACTGGAGGCCGCAACCGCGTTTCTCGGACGTCTGTGCCGCCTGTCCGACCGGAGGGGCGCGGACGCCGTCGCGGCGCTCAGGCGTTCTCTGAGCTGGCGGGCGACGGCGCCGCTGCGGGCGGCCGTGGATGCGTTGGCCGCGTTGCGGCTCCGTTTCGTTCCGAGCGAACTGCGGCCCCTTCCGCTCCGCCCCGTGTCGTCCCTATTCGCCTCGCGGGAGGAGCTGGCGCGCCAGCGCGCCGCCGTGCCACGCGGCGGACTTCCGGTCTGCGTCATCGCTGCGGTCGCTGGTCCGGACGGTCCGGCGGCGGCCGCCCTGCGCGAATCGCTCGACGCGCAGACGTTTCCCGCGAAGGAGGTCTTCTTCGCGGATGTCTCCGCGGGCGGCGGTCCCGCGGCCGCGCTTTCGTCGGCGGCGGCGCGCGCGACGGCGCCGCTGCTGCTGTTCGCCGGTCCGGGCGACGAGCTCGCGCCCGACGCGCTCTTCCGTTTCGCCGAAGCGGCGGGCGATGGCGGGGACGTCGCCTTCTGCTATTCGAACGGCCTCGCCGTGCGCGACGGGTTCCGGTTCGGCGGCCCGGGCGCCGACGGCGTCGTCTCGGTCCTGCCGCGGCCGGATTTTTCGCTCGACTCGTTCCGCGGGCACGACTTCGTCGGGAGCTGTTTCCTCTGCACGAAGGAGCGGTTCGACGCCGTCGGCGGGTTCCGTCCGGAGGCGGGATTCGCGGCCGTGACCGATCTGCTGTTCCGGCTCCTGGAAGCGGGCGGGAAATGCATCCGCGTTCCGGCGGCGCTCGTCGCGTCGACCGTCCTGGCACGGACGGACGCGGCGTGCGCGGAAGCGCGCGTCGCCGACGCGCGCCGGACCCTCGAGAGCCATCTGGAGCGGACCGGGACCGCCGCCCGCGTCGAGACGCCGCACCGCGACCGCGACTTCTTCCGCGTCCGTCCGCCGCGCCCCGATCCGGCGCCGCTCGTCTCGATCCTGATCCCCAACCGCGAGAACCCGGAGGTGCTGGAGACGTGCGTCGAGTCGATCCTCCGCCTGACGGCCTATCCGAACTACGAGGTCGTGATCGTCGAGAGCGGGAGCTCGAAGCCGGAGACCTTCGCGCTCTACGACCGGCTTTCGCGCGATCCGCGCGTCCGCGTCGTCCGATTCCCGAAGAAGCCGGAGGAGCCGTTCAACTACTCGAGGAAGTGCAACTTCGGCGCGGCGCAGTGCCGCGGGGAATTCCTTCTCCAGCTCAACAGCGACACCGAGGCGGTCGCTCCGGACTGGATCGACGAGATGGTCGGCTTCGCCGCGCGCCCCGACGTGGGTGTCGTCGGCGCGCTGCTCCTCTACGGGAACGGAACAGTCCAGCACGCCGGGATCCTGCACCGTCCCGGCGGCCTGCCCGGGCACGTCGAGCGGCACGCCCCGGCCCTTTCGTCCGGCGGGGAGGGCCGGCTTCTGCACGTGCGGGAATACCAGGCCGTCACGTTCGCCTGCGCGATGGTGCGGGCGTCGGTCTGGCGGGAACTGGGAGGGCTCGACGAATCGTTCGCGGTCGCGTTCAACGACGTCGATTTCTGTTACCGGGCCCGCGAACGCGGACTCAAGGTCGTGTGGACCCCCTTCGCGAGGCTCTTCCATCACGAATCCCTCGTACGCGGATCCGACATGACCGGACCGAACCGGAAACGTTTTCTCCGCGAAATCGAGCATCTGCGGGAACGCTGGGGCGGCCTGCTCGCCCGGCCGGATCCGTTCTTCGACGACCTCGCCTTCACGTCCCTTTCCAAACGCCGTTGACGCCATGCCCTTCCGTCCGCTCGCACCGTTCGCCGTCTTCGCCCGGATCGTCCGGAGGGACGGTTTCGCCGTTTTTCCGAAACTGGCGAAGTACTGCGCTTCGCCGGGCGCGTGGCGCTGGCTCCTGCGCGGCGGCAACGGACCCGGGGCGGTCCCGGACGTTTCCGAGGCCGACCTCGCCACGATCCGCGCGTCGAAGTGGTTCGATCCGGAGTGGTATCTGCGCGAGTACATCGACGTCCGCCGCGCCGGCCTCGATCCGGCCGTGCACTTCGCCGCCTTCGGGCATCTCGGCCATCATGATCCAGGGCCCGGGTTCTGCGTGGAGGAGTATCTCCAGCTCAACGAGGACGTCCGCATTTCCGGCATCAACCCGCTCGTCCATTTCGAACGTTTCGGGCGAAAGGAGAACCGGCCCGTTTCGTTTCTCCAGACCCTCGGAACGCCGTTCCCGGAAGGGACGGTCGAAACGGAGCGCGAGTTTTCCGCCGCGCCTTGCCGCCACCGGCGCGTCGCCGTCTTCGCCGCGTTTTTCCCGAACGGCCGGATTCCCGAGACGACCCTGTGCTACCTCCGCGGGCTGAAGGAGGTCGCCGACGACATCCTCTTCGTCGCGAACTGCCCCGTTCTTCCCGACGAACCCGCGAAGCTCGACGGACTCGTCCGCATCGCGTCGTTCCGCCACCACGGCGGGTACGACTTCTACTCCTACAAGATCGGCTTCGAAAAGGCCCGCGCACTGGGCCTGCTCGACGCGGCGCGGACCGACGAGCTGGTCCTCGCGAACGACTCCTGCTACGCGCCGGTGTTCCCGTTCCCGGACTGCTTCTCGAAGATGGCGGACCGCCGCTGCGACTTCTGGGGCATGACGGCGAACAAAGGCGTGTTCGACGACGAACACGTGCAATCGTTCTTCTTCGTCTTCCGCCGGTCCGTCCTGGACGGCGGGGCGCTCGACCGGTTCCTGTCCGACGTCGAAGTCCTCGCGAACCGCTGGGAGGTGATCGTCCGTTGCGAAGTCGGCCTAACGAGGGCGCTGGCCTCCGCGGGGCATTCCTGGGACACCCTCGTTCCCCGGACGTTCGCGGAAACACGCCGAACCATGCCGACCAAGCGAGTGTTGGACACGATGTCGGAGTTCGGCATGCCTCTCGTCAAGATCCGGGCGATGAACGGCGACATGGTCGACGACCGCGGGGCGGTCCTTGGTTTCATCCGGGCGCGCAATCCCGCGCTCGCCGCGGCCATCCCGCCGCCGGCGACGCCGCCGGACTACGACATGTTACGGCGCGTCCGCGGGGAACATTCGGCGTCGTTCCCAGCGAAAATCGCGCGGATCCGGCGCGAACGCGTGGAGAAGGGACTTCCCGTCCGCGCCGTATTCTTCGTCTTCTCGACCTCGATGTTCCCGGCCCGCCCCTTGTTCGACGCGATGCGGCGCGATTCCGCGTTCGACGCGCGGATTGTCGTCGTGCCCGACCTGCGCTGGCCGGAACGCGATCCGGACGTCGATATGGAGGCCTGCCGGGCGGAACTTTTGCGGACCCTGCCGGGCGCTCGCGTGGACGCGGCGTCGCGGGGATCCGGCGGCCTTCGTCCCGATGCTTCCCGCGACGCGGACGTCGTCGTCTACCCGAGCCCGTACGACCAATCCGACATCCGTTACAACCCGCGTTGGGCGATCGGACGGCCTTTCCTGTCGCTCTACGTCAACTACGGCGTCCCCGTCACTGTCTATGCGCGCGATGTGATGGCGCTCCGGAGCTACGCCTGTTTCTGGAAGGTTTTCTTCGAATGCGCCGCCACGGCGGATGAATACGCCGCGAGCTCCAGTCTTCGGGGCTCGAACGCGGAGGTCGTCGGGACCGTCAAGATGGACGCGCTCGCCTCCGCCGCACCGCGGCCGCGGAACGGGAGCCGCAAGCGCGTCCTGATCGCGCCGCATCACTCCGTCGAGGGCGGCGCGAACGATTCGCTCGCGCTTTCGAACTTCCAGCGCTACGCGGACTTCTTCCTCGCGTTGCCGGAGAAGCATCCGGAACTCGATTTCGTCTTCCGTCCCCATCCGTATCTCTTCACGGTCCTGTCCCATCCGTCGCGCTGGGGCCAGGCGAAAGCCGACGACTGGATCGCCCGCATGAAGGCGCATCCGAACGTCCGGATGAGCGGCGGCGGCGACTACCTGGAGGCCTTCGCCTCGTGCGACGCGTGCATCCAGGACTGCTCCTCGTTTCTCTTCGAATGGCTGTTCACGGGCAAGCCCGGATGCTACATGCTCAAGGATCCGGCCGACATCGACGCCAAATTCACGCCCCTCGGAAAGGAGTGCCTGTCTCACTACCATCTCGCCTACGACGAAGCCGCGATCGAAGCGTTCCTCCGCGACGTCGTCGAAGGAGAAAACGACCCGAAAGCCGCCGCGCGCAACGCGTTCCGCAAGTCGATCATGGTCAACCATCCGCATGCCGCGGACGCGGCGCTCGGTTCGGTGAAACGCGCGCTGGGCATGGCGGGTGCGGACCGGCCGGCCGGTCCCCTGTGAGGTGCGCCATGGAAGGAATCATCCTGGACGACCTCCGTTTCCTCTTCCGGCGCGACGGTCTCGCGGGCGCCGGAAAGGCGTTTCGGTGCGCCATTTCGCCGAAGGCGTGGCGGCGGTTGCGGGAACGCGCCCGCGAACGGCGCCTGATGGAGGACTCCGGACTCGTCGACCGGGATTGGTATCGCCGAGAATATCCAGAAGTCGCGGAGACGGGGATCGATCCGATCCGGGATTTTCTCGACCCCGCGCACGTTTCGTCGCGGATGCCCAATCCGGACTTCGATCCGCGGGAATACGCGGCGGCGAATTTCGACGTCAAGGCGGACCGGATTCCGGCGGTTTGGCATTACGTCCGGCATGGGATGAGGGAGGGGCGCCCCGTTTCCCTGCTGGAATGCGCGGAACGGCCCTTTCCAGACGGTGCGGAGGAGTTCCGAAAAGACTATCCGGCCGCGCCGGCCGTTCACCGCCGTACCGCGGTTTTCGCCGCCTTTTCCGGCGACGGGAGAATCGGAAAGCGCGACCTGTTCTACCTGCGGGGCCTGAAGGAAGTCGTCGACAACGTCGTGTTCGTTGCAAACTGCCCCATTTTCCCAGAGGAGGCCGCGAAACTGGAAGGCCTCGCCAGGCTTGCGGTTTTCCGCCACCACGGCTGCTACGACTTCGGCTCCTACAAAGCGGGCTGGTTCGAGGCGAAGGCGCTCGGCCTGCTCGAGCCGGACGTCTGCGACGAGCTCGTCGTCTGCAACGATTCGTGCTACGGCCCGGTGTTCCCGTTTTCCGAATGCTTCGCGGTAATGGCCGGAAGGCCGTGCGATTTCTGGGGGATGGCGCTCGCCCGTTCCTACGGGCGCAAGACGATCCAGTCGTATTTCTACGTGTTCCGCAAAGCGGTTCTCGAGGGTCCCCACCTGGACCGCTGGTTCGGGCGCCTCGACGGGTACCGCGACCGCGGGCAGGTCATAGCCAAGTGCGAAACCGTTCTCACGGAACATCTCGAACGGTGCGGGTATTCGTGCGACGCCCTCGTCCCGGAATCGTTCCACCGGACGAGGAGGGCGACGCCGACGAAATTCCCGCTGACCTTGATGCGCGATTGGCGGATGCCTCTCGTCAAGGTCAAGGCCCTTCGCGGCGATTCGCTCGAGAACGCCGAAGAGACGTTCGCCTTCCTCCGGAGGGAAAACCCGGCGCTGGGCGCCTTGATCGGAAGTCCGCCTGAACCGGGACGGCCCCGCCCGGCCGGCGGCGCGGCGCGCGCCGCGCGGGAGTCCCACGCCGAGTCGTTTGCCAGGAAGGTCACGGCGGTCCGCGCGCGAGCGGCGGCCGGGAATCCCGTCCGGGTCGTGTTTCTGTCGGCGGCCGCCGGTCCGCTCCCGTGGGAGCCCGCGTTCGAGGCGCTGCGCCGCGATGGGCGTTTCCAATGCTCGGTCGCCGCCGTCCCCGACTTCCGGATTTCGGAACCGGCGCGGCGGCTCGCCGCCCTCCGCGACGTGCGGGCGGAGTTCCTGCGCCGGTTCCCGGAAGTCTCCGTCCAGCGGGTCTCCCAGGACGAGGCAGGGGAATGGACGGACGTGGCTGCCGATGCGGACGTCGTCTGCTGGGGGACGGCCGAGAACGTTTCCGATTTCCGCCACGATCCGCATTGGTCCGTTGGCCGGGCTTTTCTTCCGGTGCTCTTCTTCGACCGCCGCACGGCCGGTCCATATCCGCTCGAGAAGGAGTTCGGCCGCCAAAACTACGCCTATTTCCAGACGGTTTTCTTCGCCGACCGAAAAACGTTCGACCTCTATGTCGCGCATTCGCTCCGAGGCGCGGACAATGCCGTCCTGGCGGCGGACGGCGACTTCCTCCGCGCCCTCGCGGAACGTCTCGGATCCCGTCGGTCCTGCGAAAACCGTTCCGAAACGGAGGGCGTTCCGTGAAGCCCCGTCTCCGCTCCGTCCTTTCCGCCGCGCTGCTCGCGGCCACTGGTGCGAGACTCGCCGCGAGCGAAACGTTCCGCTCCGTCCCGGCGCGTTCCGGCACTCGTCGGAGTATTCCTATCCGCTCAACACGATCGGAAAGAACGAGGCGATGGCCGCGCTTCTGGCGGAGACCGCGTCAAGCCGAGTCTTCGGACTCGGCCGCTGGGGCGAGTGGCAGCACTACAACACCGACGTCGTCGTGGAGCGCGCCCTGGCGCTGGCGCAGCGGCTCGCGTCCTGACCCCGTCTTGCGCGGTCACCCGCGGATCCGTTCGATGATCGCCGTCGTCGAAATGGACGGCGTGCGCGGAAGGTAGAGCACCTCGCAGCCCGTGAGGGGAATCACCCAGTCGAACTTGCCAGCCCAGTCGTCGCCCATCACGAGGACGTCGGCCTCGAACCGCTTGATGTAGTCGGCCTTGAGCTCGAGCGACTCCTCCTTGAAGACCTCGTCGACGCACTTGAGGGCGCCGACGATGCGCGCGCGCTCCTCGAAGGAATAATAGGGGTTTCGGCCCTTTTTCGAGAAATTGAGCTCGTCGCTCGAGACGCCGACGACCAGATGGTCGCACAGTTCGCGCGCGCGTTCCAGGATTCGGAGGTGGCCGTAGTGGAAGACGTCGAAGGTGCCGAAGGTGATTCCACGTTTCATGCGATGGATTCTAGCAAGTTTCCGCCGCTCTCACAACGGCTTCCGGAATCGACGGCGCCGGGCGGGAGGGCGCTTCAAGCCGAATGGCGGTCGCCAGATCGGGGTTGAGCCGTTCCACGAGTTCCAGGAGGCGTTCCGGCGACTGGCTCGACTCGCCGGTGAAGGCCTTCGTCTTGACGAGCGGGGACTTGTAGCGGCGGATCAGGTCAAGAGGCCGCGTCGTGGGGTTGTATGTGTGGCGAAGTCGCGGGAAGAAGGGGCGGACGAAGGCGTCCGGGACGAAACCGCGTCGCCGCAGATGGTCCGTGAGCTGGATTTCGAACCGGTCGATCGCCTCGTTGCGAGTGGCGCGCTCGGGCCGTTCGGCGAAGAAGTCCTCCAGGGCGCCGGCGTCCAGAACCGGTCGGCGGAAAACAAGGAAGAAGGACTGCAGGTGCGGGGTTCCGGAGCGTTGCCTGTTGAACGTGAGCCCCCAGAAGTCGGCGCGGCGCCTTTCCATCGCCCGGAACATTCCCGGGAACGGTCGCACCGGGGCGTAGCAGGAGCTGTTGGCGAAGACGAGCTCGCGGCAGCGGTCCGGCGCGAGCCATCCGCGTTCGCTAGCCGTGCGCAGACCGATGCGCCACGAGCCGAAGTCATATCCGCCGTGCCAGCGGCAGACGGCCGCGGATGCGAGGCCGCGCAACTTCTCCTCCTCGCCGGGCAGAAGCGGCGAGTTGGCGGCGTAGACGATGTTGTCGCAGACCTCGCGAAGTCCTTTCAGGTAGAGAAGATCTCGTTCCGGGATGCGGCCGTCGCGCGAAAAGGCCGCGTAGAGGGCGGTGCGCACGTGGAAGGGCGGTTCGTCCCCGAATCCGAGGTCCAGCCCGCGGGCGTCCGCGGGAAAGACGGGTTCCTCCCGCGCGGCGGCCTCGGTCCTCGTGGCCGGACAGCCGATGAAGCGTCCGTACTGCTCGTAGTGGACGAGCGGGTTCAGTCCCTCCGCGCGAACCTCCGGGTTGAGCTCCAGGTAGATGGCCCCCGGGAAGTCGGGCGACGCCCGCCAGTCGTCGGGGATGTCGTGCAGAAGGTAGTGCAGCTCCGGAGACAGTCCCGAACGAACGATCTCCGGGTGGTTCGCCGCGTACCATTCGCGGTCGAAGAGCGGCGAGCAGCGGATCGTCCGGAGGTCGATCGGGAGCCGCAGGAGCCGGATGAACGCCCGGCGGTCTCGGACGCCCTCCCGCAGGAGCCGCGCGAAAAGGCGGGGATGCCGGAGGGAGAACGCGACGAGCCCCGCCGCCGAACGCACGATGGCGACCGGCGTGAAGAACGCGACCATGTGCTCGGGGCGGGAGGCCATGGCGGCTTCTTCCGTTACGACCCGGCCTTCGCCATGAGCTGGGTCGTGGAGACGCCGGGGGTGCGGGGGAGGTAGACGACCTCGACGCCGCAGGCCTCGCGGAGCCAGTCGAAGCGGCCCTCGTAGTCGGCGCCGATGATGAAGACGTCGGCGTGGTGTTCGCGGACGTAGTCGGCCTTCTTCTCCTCGCACTCCTCCTTGAAGACCTCGTCGACGCACCGAAGCTCGCCGACGATGGCCGCGCGCTGCTCGTACGGGAAGGCCAGGCCGTGGCTCTTGTTCTTGCT
>CAMOEO010000057.1 GCA_946612175.1 uncultured Verrucomicrobiota bacterium | reverse complement strand
CCGAACGAGATCCGCGTCTTCGTCACGAACCGCGGCTACGGCACCGGCGAGCCGGGGATCGTCTACGCCGGGCGCGACGACTACTGCAAGAACCGCGACCTCTTCTACTCGCCCGCGATGCTCAACGTCCGCTCGCCGGCGTTCGTCGAGAACGTCTGGGCGATCCCCTCCTGGCGCAAGAAGCGCGTCACGTGGCGCTGCGAGGTGCCGTCGCTCGTCGACCAGGAGGTCGAGCTCGTGGCGCGCGTCTGGGAGGACGAGGGCCGCGATCCGGAAACGAAGGCGCTCCGCAGCGAGCGCGACGGCGCCAGGCCCGTGAAGACGTGGCGCAAGACGGTCGCGCTCAAGGCCGGCACAAACACGGTGGAGATGGCGTGCGGCTGGGCGGACGCCGTCCCGTGGGAGCTCGACGACCCGCACCTCTACAACGCGACCGTGGAGCCGGTCCTGAAGGGCGGCAAGGCGGGCGACGCGCCCGGGCGCTTCGTCTTCGGCTTCCGCGAGCAGTGGCTCGACGGCCGCACCGTGATGGCGAACGGACATCCGCAGCGCTGGCGCGGCTTCTGGCGGCAGGGGCTGCCGAAGGAGATCGCCGACGTGAAGAAGTCGGGCTTCAACCTCGTCTACGCGACGCACCAGCACGAGTCGCGCCACGAGGAGGACGCCGCGTTCCAGGAGTCGCTCGCGCGCGCGGGCATCCAGATGTTCACGGGCGCGCCGACGATCGCGCAGCGCAAGGGGAAGATCCTCTCCGACCCGTTCGTCCGCGCGCAGTTCGAGCGCTGCGTCGAGCACTGGGCGCGCTCGCACCGCAACCTCCCGACGGTCGCCGGCGCGAGCGTCGGCGTGAACATGATGTGCGCCGCCTGGTGGATGATGGGCGCGTGCGACATGGGCCGCCACCGCGACACGAACAAGGTCGACATCGCGCAGTGCATGAACGTCGCGCGGCCGCACGCCAACCCCGGCACGCTCTTCTTCTCGCACGGCGACGGCAACATCGGCGACGTCGGCAACTGCAACTTCTACTTCAACTACGTCCCGCTGCAGGAGCGCGAGGAGTGGTATTCGCACTGGGCGGAGCACGGCGAGATCCCGTGCTACCCGGCCGAGTTCGGCGCGCCCTACTACGCGGTCTGGTTCGGATACGTGCACAAGACACCGCAGATGACCGAGTGGCTCGCGAAGGTCTACGGCGAGCGCGCCTACGCCGAGGAGGAGGACGGGCTGCTCGCGCGGTATCTCGAGTTCGCCCGCAGCTGCGCGAAGCACACGCACGGCGGCTGGGTGGCGCCCGGCCGCAAGACGCTCTACGACTTCTCCCCGCTCGGCCGCGAGTTCAACGGGCTCCTCATCGACCGCGTCTCGCGCTGCTGGCGCGCCTTCGGCCAGGGCCCGAGCCCGATGTATCTCGACTCGTGGAAGTGGGACGACGACCCCGCCAACTGGATGCTCCGCAACCACGAGCTCTCCAACCGCGACCTCGTCTGCTTCCTCGGCGGCGCGCCCAGGTTCACCGACAAGACGCACGCCTACGCCGCGGGCGAGAAGATCGAGAAGCAGCTCGTCTTCGTCTGGGACGGCTCGAAACCGACCACGGTCGCCGCCTCGTGGCGTCTCGTGGACCCCGCCACGGGCAAGGCCGTTGCGAAGGGTTCGCGCGACGTCACCCTCGCACCATTCGAGATCCGCTTCGAGCCTCTCACGATCGAGCCGCCCGCCGCGGCAGAAAAGCGCGCCGACTACCGCCTCGAAGTCTCCTTTGAGGGCGAACGGGTTTTGCCGGACGACCGCGCCGACTCGTTCGATCTTTCCGTCCACCCCGCCACGCCCGCACCCGCCGCGGCCGGCGAGGTCGTCCTCTTCGACCCGCGCGGCGAGAGCCGCCCCGTGCTCGACGCCTGTGGCGTCTCCGTGCGTGCGGCCGACTCGCTCGCGGCGCTCGTCGACGCGGGCGAAAAGGAGAAGCTGCCGCTCGTGGTCGGCCACCGCGCGCTCGACGGACTCGACGCCACCGACGGGCTCGACCGCCTCGCCGCGTTCGTGGAGAAGGGCGGCCGGGTGATGGTCCTCGCCCAGAGTCCGGATGCCTGGAAGGCGATGGGATTCAAGTTCGAGGACTCGATGCCGCGCGCGCTCGTGAACGTCGGCCTCTCCGGCGTCGACGACACGGACCTCTCCTACTGGCGCGGGATGCCGCTCCCGCTCCGCGACGGGAACGCGTGGACCTACGGGCCCGACTGGGGCCACGTCCAGAACGACTACCCGACGAAGGGCCGCGGCTGGCGCTGGAAGCACACGCACGCGCTCTGCTCCGAGTCGCTGCTCATCCCGCAACGCGCCGGATTCCGTCCGCTCGTGCGCGGCGACTTCGACCACTCGTATTCGCCGCTGCTGCGCCTGACCTCCGGCAAGGGCTCCGCCACGTTCTGCACGCTCGACTTCGAGGGGCGCGTGGGCACCGGAACGACGAACGACTGCCCCGCCGCGACCGCCGTCGCCCGCGCGACCTTCCGCGAATTCCTCGCGGACAGGTCAACCGCCGAGGCGCCGGTCTTCGTGCACGGCGCGGACGCCGAGCGCCTCGCCGACATGATGGGCCTCGACGCCGCGCCGTGGAAGCCGGGCGACACGCTCCGCGGCGGCGTCCTGCTCGTCGGCGGGACGAACGCGACGGCGCGCCTGCGCGACGTCGAGCGCGCCATCGGCAAGGACGGCCGCGCGCTGCTGCTCGGGTGCGACGCCATCGCCGCCGAGGCCGGCCTCGCGCCATCGCGCGGCACGATGGAGCAGGTTGTCTGGAAGGACGACAAACATTCGGAGACCTCGACCGTCGAGCGCCTCCACTGGCGCGTCGCCGATCCGGACTTCGTCCGCGCGCTGCCGGGCATGGCGGACGTCGGGCCGTCGCTGCTGCGCCTGCGCGAAGGCGTCCCCTTCGCGGAGCTGCACCCGGCGAAATGCTGGAAGGTCGATCCGAAGGGCGCGGTCGCGGTGTCGGACGACGGCCGCATCGTCTTCGACCAGGTGCCGCTCTTTGCGCCGGCCGACCGGGCCCGCGAAGCGAAGGACTGGGTCGCGCACCGCAACTGGGCGCAGACGCTGGACAACCAGATGCGGCGCCACGCGCTGCTCCTCGGCGCCTGGGGCGCGAAGCCGGACGAGACGACGCTCGCCCGCGCGATGCACATCGACGTCCGCCTCGACTACGAGCCCCTCAAGGGCGACATCCGCGTCCTCGGCCCCTGGCCCGTCGCGAAGGAGGACTCCAAGGCCATGGTCGACACCGTCTTCGACGCGGACGCCGAAGAGCAGGCCCGCACCGGCAGGATCGACCACGCGCGCAAGTTCCGGCCGGAGGGGCTGAAGTACGAGCCCGCCGTGGCGGACCGCGACTGGATCTCGTGGGAGACGACCCTGCAGTCCGAGACGAACGGCCTGGTCGACCTCAAGCAAATTCCCCTCGTCGCGCAGAACAAGTTCGGCACGAGCTACCTCGTGGCGCACCTCGAGCGCAAGGCGGAAGGGCCCGCGGTGATGCGGTTCGGCCTCGAGTGGCGCGGCATCGTCTGGGTGAACGGCGAAGAGGTCCTGCGAACCTACGACGGAAAGAACAAGCCCGACTCGCACGTCGTCCCGATCCGGCTGCGCAAGGGCGACAACACGATCTCCTTCAAGCTCGGCAACGGCAGCAAGGGCAACTACGTCTGGTGCAACGTCTCCGACGAAAAGAAGGCCATCGGCCCCGAGCTGGAAGCCTCCGCCCGCCTCGCCGCCAAGGGGTCCCTCTACCGCTCCGAGAACTCCTCCTTCGACCCGTTCCTGTTCATCTACTGGTAGACCGTTCGCACAAGGTTGCTCGCGTGCGAGCAGTGCAGAAATTGCAAAAACCCATCCAGACCATCTGAACCATCCCGACCATCCTATCCATGAAACGCATCCTACTCTCCCTCTTCCTCGCTTCAGCCGCGTGCGGCGCGGAAACGCTCGACATCACGAAGGACTGGCGCGCGATGCCGGTCAAGGCCGCGGCGAACGCGGACGTCGCGAAAGTCCTGCCCGAGCAGGGCTTGTGGACGGATGGCGCCGCGCTCGCGGGAAAGATCCCGCTCGCGGAGGGCGCGAAGAACGGCAACAACCTCGACGGCGAGTTCAACGCCTGGTACCGGCGCGAGGTCGAGATCCCGAAGGAATGGCTCGCGGGAAGCGTCCGCTTCGAGCAGTCGCTCAACTACTGCGACCTCGTGGTGTTCGCGAACGGCCGCAAGGCCGGCGTCGCGTTCCACCCGGACGGCGCGGTCGAGCTCGCGCCGTTCCTGCGCGCGGGGAAGAACGAGATCAAGGTCTTCGCGACGAACCGTTCGTTCGGAACGGGCGAGAAGAAGATCGCCTACCACGGGCGCGACGAGGCGCTCCTCAAGGCGCCGCACTTCTCCGGCCCGGCGCGGCTCGTCGCGCGCAGCGCGGCGTTCGTCGAGGACGTCTACGCGGAGCCGTCGTGGCGCGGGAAGAAGCTTACGCTCCACGTCTCGATCCACGCGGCGAAGGACCGCACGGTCGACCTCTCGGCGGAGATCTTCGACGGCGGCAAGGACGTGAAGACGGCCGAGCGGAAGGGCGTGAAGGCGAAGGCGGGCGACACGGAGGCCGCGATCGAGATCCCGTGGGCGGACGCGGTCCCGTGGGAACCGGTCGCGAACGCGAAGCTCTACGCCTGCCGCGTGGCGATGGCCGACGGCGTCGTGCCCGCGGACGCGCCGGAGAAATTCCTTTTCGGCTTCCGCGAGATCTGGCGCGAGGGAAAGGAGTTCATGCTCAACGGGCACATCCAGCGCTTCCGCGGCTTCTGGGACCAGGGGCTTCCGGGGAACGCGGCCGACGTCCATCGCTTCGGCTTCAACCTCGCCTACCGCACGCACCGGCACGAGTCGGTCCTCGCGGAGGACCCGGCGCTGATGGAAAAGCTCTCGCGCGCCGGCGTGGCGGTGTTCGCGGGGATGCCGACGATCTACTACGTGCACGAGGCGGTGCGGCGCGACCCGGACTGCGAGGCGCAGTGGCGGCGCCACCTGCGGCACTGGATGCGGTCGGCGCGCAACTGGCCGTGCATCGTGGCGGCGTCGTGCGGCGTGAACCAGATCTGCCCCGAGCGCAACATGCGCCCGGAGATCCTCGGGCAGGACCCCGAGACGGGCGGCGTCGTGGAGAACATCGAGTTCGCGCGCCGCGCCGCGCGCGAGCTGCACCCGAACTGTCTCTACTTCTCGCACGCGGACGGCACCGAGGCGGACGTCTCGTCGTCGAACCTCTACTTCAACTTCACGCCGCTGCAGGAGCGCGAGGAGTGGCTCTCGGCGTGGTCGACGAACGGCATCCTGCCGTGGTACGCGGCGGAGTTCGGCGCGCCCTACTACGCCTGCTGGTTCCATTCGCGCGTGCCGCAGATGACCGAATGGCTCGCGGCCTACTACGGCGGCGCGGCCTACGCGGCCGAGAGCGAGGACATGCTGCGCCTCTCGAAAGACTTCGCGAAGAGCTGCCTCAAGCACACGCACGGCGGCTGGGTCGACAAGAAGGACCTCTACGCGTTCAACTCCCTCGCGGAGGAGTATTCGCGGATGCTCGTGCGCCGCACGAACCGCGCGTGGCGCGCCTACGGCCTCAACGGCGGCCTGATGTACCTGATCTCGTGGCCGTGGAAGGACGGCGACCGCATCGCCGAGCGCCAGCGCCTCGCGAACGGCGACCTCGTCTGCTTCCTCGGCGGCGCGCCGGACTTCGTCGACCGCACGCACGCCTACCGCGCTGGCGAAAAGATCGAGAAGCAGCTCGTCTTCGTCTGGGACGGCCCCGGCGAGAAGAACGTCTACGCGAACTGGAAGTTCGTCGACGCCTATGACCGCAAGGTCGTCGCATCGGGCTCGGAGACGGTCGAGCTCAAGCAGGGCGACATCGTCTTCAAGCCCGTTTCGGTTACGGCGCCCGCCGTCCGCGAGCGATCGATCTACCGCTTCGATGTCGAGTTCTCCGCCGCGCCCTACATCGACGCCTCCGTGAAGTCCGACACGATCCACCTCGAAGTGTTCCCGGCGGAGACGCCGCGCGTTTCCACCGGCTTCAAGACCGCGCTCTTCGACCCGGAGGGAGACACCGCCGCCGTGCTCGACGCGCTCTCGATCCGCTACGACCGCGTGGACGACCTCGCCGCCGCGATCGAGGATGAATCCGTGCAGGCGCTCGTCGTCGGCCGCCGCGCGCTCTCGCACGCCTGCGGCCTCGAAGCGGCGCTGCCGCGCGTCGAGAAGGGGCTGCGCGTCTTCGTCGCGCAGCAGGACCCCGCCACGTGGCAGGCGATGGGCTTCACGGTCGAGGACTCGATGGCGCGGCAGATGTGGAACGTCTCGCTCCAAGGCATCGTCGACGCCGACCTCGCGCACTGGCGCGGTGCGCCGATGGCGGGCGCGCCGTTCGGGAGCGTGATGAAGCACGAGACGCGCCGCGGCCCGCGCTGGACGCACCGCCACGCGGTGAGCTCGACGCCGCTCCTCATCCCCGGGCGCGGCGGGTTCCGTCCGCTCGTGCGCGGCGAGTTCGACCTCTCCTACAGTCCGCTCCTCCAGGCGACGCGCGGGCTCGGAGCGGTCACGTTCTGCGCGCTCGACTTCGAGGGGCGCGTCGGCGCGGACGGCTGCCCCGCCGCGACCGCCGTCGCCGCGGCGACGTTCGAGAACTTCTTCGCGGACAAACCGCCCGTCGTCGGCAATGCCGCCGTCTACACCGATGGCGCGCACGCGAAGCGCCTCGCCAACGCGCTCGGCCTCGACGCGCAGGACTACAAGGGCGGACGTCTCGACGACGGCGTCCTGATCGTCGGCAAGGACTCGGCGCTCACGAAGCCGCAGCTCGACGCCTCGCTCGGGCAATACTCCAAGGTCCTCGTCGTCGCGAACGACCGCCTCGCCAAGGAAGCCGGCCTTGCCGACGCGGACGCGCAGCCGGAGCCGTTCTTCCGCTCGCCGGTGCCGTCCGTGTTCGCCTTCGGCGGGTTCTTCGCGGGCGTCGGGCCGTCGCTCCTGCGCTGGCGCGACGAAGTCTCGATGCTGCGCCTCGGTCCGGCGCGCGGGTGGACCGTGTCCGAGGGCGGCGAGTTCGCGCTCTCGCCGACCGAGAGCATCCTCTTCGATTCCGTCGATCCGTTCCAGACGTGCGACCGCTACGGCGAGAAGACCGCCGACATCGCGCACGGCGGCTGGGGACGCGTCCCGGCGGGCGAGAAAGACCTGCTGCTCCGAAACGCCTCGCAGAGCGAGGACAACGCGCTGCGACGCCTCGCGCTGATGCTCGGCAACTGGGGCGTCGGCGCCGGGAACGCGACGCTCGGCCGCGCGCTCTACACGAAGCCCGCCGTCGCGTTCGAGCCGATCGCGCAGTGGAACGTCCTCGGCCCGTGGCCGAGCCCGAAGGACGACAGCGCCTACATGGTCGACGGCATCGTGGACGGCAAGCCCGGCCCGTTCCCCGTCGATCCGGACAAGAAGGGCGACAGCGGCGCGACCGCCGAGGAGATGGCGATCCGCGGCGACGTGCAGCCCAACCCGCGGTTCCGTCCGCTGCACCTCGACTTCTCCTCGCAGCCGAAGGACTTCGACTTCATCGACTGGCGCCCCGTCGCGAAGTCGAACCCCGACGGGCTCGTCGAGTATTCGAAAGCGCACGAGCTCATCGCCGCGCAGAGCTTCTGCACGTGCTACTGCGTGGGCTACCTGCCGCGCGAGACGGACGGCGAGATCACGCTGCGCTTCGGCGTCGACTGGCGCGGCAAGGTGTGGGTGAACGGCAAGGAGGTCTGCAAGACCTACGGCGGCGCGAAGGACGAGGGATCCATCGTCGTCGAGCACATTCCGGTCTACGGCATGGCAAACAAGGACGACGCGAAGCACGGCACCTTCGACGGGAAGAACGTGGTCACCGTCAAGGCCGGCTGCGGCCAGGGCGCGAAGGTCTTCTACCTCAACGTCAGCAAGGAGATCCTCCCCGGCGAGCTCGTCCGCAAGGACAACCCCGCCTACGACGGCGTCTCGCTCTACGCTTCGCGCAACCCCGGCTTCGACCCGTACGAATACGTCTTCTGGTAGCGCGCAGCCCCCCCTTTCGCCGACGGCGGCAATGTGGTAGACTTCGCGGCCTCTCGACCTGCATTCGCCCAAGGCGAAGCACGGTTTCCGCCCGGAATCCCAGACCTGCCCGCCGATGCGCTTCCTGAAAGGCTGCAAGACCTTCTTTCTGCTGTGCATGCTGTGCGCGGCGGTCTCCGCGCTGGCGGACATGGTCGCGCCGCAGATCGTCCGGGTGACCGTGGACCAGGTCATCCTGGGCGAGAGCGCCGGTTCGCTCCATCCCGCCGTCTCCCGCGCGCTGGAGGCGCTCGGCGGCGCGGAGCGGCTGCGGGAGCGCCTCTGGATCATGGCGCTCGCGGTGGTCGCCGTGACGCTCGTCAAGTGCGCCGCGCAATACGGCTTCCGGGTGTTCAACGCCAAGGGCTGCGAGACGCTGGTCAAGACCCTGCGGGACACGCTGTTCCGCCACATCGAGCGCCTTCCCTTCCAGTGGCACGTGCAGAACCACACGGGCGACATCATCCAGCGCTGCACCAGCGACATCGAGACGACCCGGAGCTTCGTCTCCGAGCAGATGACCCAGCTGCTCCGCATCGCGATCCTGCTGGCGATGAGCGTCTTCTTCATGCTCCGCATGAACGCGTCCCTGACCCTGGTCGCGATGATCCCCCTGCCGGCCATCGTCTGGTATTCGCTCCTCTTCCACCGCCGGTTCCGGAAGGGGTTCCAGACGTGCGACGAGAACGAGGGCCGCCTCTCCGCCATGGCGCAGGAGAACCTGACCGGCGTGCGGGTGGTGCGGGCCTTCGGCCGCGAGCGCCACGAGCGGGACCGGTTCGCCGCGCAGAACGAGCACTACACGTCCCTGTGGGTGCGGCTCGGCCGCCTGATGTCCTTCTTCTGGGCCTCGGCCGACGTCCTCTCCGGCGTGCAGGTCATGCTGGTGGTCGTCTTCGGCGCGCGGTTCTGCCTGCGGGGGGAGATGACCAGCGGCGAGTACATCGCCTTCGTCAGCTACAACGGGATGCTGGTCTGGCCGGTGCGCATGCTCGGGCGGATGATCGGCGAGATGTCCAAGGCCCGGGTCGGCATCCGGCGCATCGGCTTCATCCTGGACGCGGAGGAGGAGCAGGACGCGCCGGACGCGGTGGCGCCGCCCCTGGACGGCGACATCCGCTTCGAGCACGTGTCCTTCGCCTACGACGGCTGCCCGGAGACGCTGCACGACATCGATCTGACGATCCCCGCCGGCACCACGCTCGGCATCCTCGGCGGCACGGGCTCCGGCAAGAGCACGCTGACGTATCTGCTGGACCGGCTCTACCCGCTCCCGCCGGAATGCGGCCGGATCACGATCGGCGGCGTGGACATCGCGAAGATCCGCCTGGACCACCTTCGCCGGAACGTCGGCATGGTCCTCCAGGAGCCCTTCCTGTTCTCCCGGACCCTGCGGGAGAACCTCTCCGTCGCGGCGCCGGACCTGCCGGAGGCGGAGCTCCGCGCGGCGGCGGAGGCCGCCTGCCTCGAGGAGACGGTCGCCGGCTTCTCGAAGGGCTACGAGACCTTCGTGGGCGAGCGGGGCGTCACGCTCTCCGGCGGCCAGAAGCAGCGCGCCGCGATCGCGCGGATGCTGGTCCGGAAGGCGCCGATCATGGTCTTCGACGACTCCCTGAGCGCCGTGGACACGGAGACCGACGCGCGGATCCGACGCGCGCTGGAGCGGAGGTTCGGCACGGCGACGATCCTCCTGATCTCCCACCGCATCACCACGCTGAGCAAGGCGGACCAGGTGCTGGTGTTGGACCACGGGCGCGTCAGCCAGCTGGGGACCCCGGAGCAGCTCCGAAACCAGCCCGGGCTGTACCGGCGGATCCACGAGATCCAGTCGGCGTCCGTGGAGATGCAGGAAACGGAGGCGCGGGCATGACGGAAGACACGGACAAGGCGGCCGCGTCCCTGCCGTTCTTCGGCATCCCGCGCCTCGTGCCGCTCGTGCGGAAGTACAGGAGGGCCCTTCTGACGATGATCGTCTGCGGGCTGTTCGGATCGGTGATGGACATCGGGCTGCCGCTCCTGCAGAAATACGCGCTGGACCACTTCATCGGCGGCCGCACGCTGGACACGATGCCGGCGTTCGTCGCGCTCTATCTGGCGGGGATCCTGTTCTCCTCCGCGATGAACTTCATCGCCTGCAACGGCGCCATCTCCACGGAGGTCCGGGTGAACCGCGACCTGCGCGCGGCCGCGTTCAACCACCTGCAGACGCTTTCCTTCGGCTACTTCAACCGTCACAGCGTCGGCTGGATCCACTCCCGGATCATGAGCGACACGGGCCGCATCGGCACGCTGGTCTCCTGGAGCCTGATGGAATGCGTGTGGCACGCCACCTTCCTCGTCGGCGCGCTGGCGGTCATGCTCGCGGTCAACGCGCGGCTGGCGCTGCTCGTCATGCTGATCCTGCCGCTCATCGTGGTCCTGTACTCCCTCTTCCAGAAGAAGCTCATCCAGGCCAACCGCCGGATCCGGGAGCTCAACAGCCGGATCACCGGCGACTTCAACGAAGGCATCGCCGGAGCGAAGACGATCAAGACGCTCGTGATCGAGGACCGGATGGCGGACGACTTCGTGAAGGACACCTCCGAGATGCGGAGGGCGGGCATCCGTGCGGCCCGCCTGCGCGGCGCCTTCGCGGTCACGATGAACCTCGCCTCCTCGCTGGCGCTCGCGATCGTCCTGTGGCAGGGCGGCTTCCTCCGCGCGTCCGAGGTGGGCACGTTCTCCCTGTTCATGAGCTACGCGCAGGGCATGATGGAGCCCGTCCGCTGGATCGTCGACGCCATCTCCGACGTCGTCACGACCCAGGTGAACATCGAGCGCCTGACGCGGCTCCTCGCCACGCGGTCCGACGTCGCGGACTCCCCCGATGTGATCGCGAAATACGGCGACTGCTTCTCGCCGAAGAAGGAGAACTGGGAGCCGATCCGCGGGGACGTCGCCTTCGAGGACGTGTCCTTCCGCTACCCCGACGGCGACGAGTTCGTGCTCGAGCACTTCAGCCTGGACATCCCCTTCGGCACCAACCTCGCCATCGTCGGCGAGACCGGCGCCGGCAAGAGCACGCTGGTGAACCTCGTCTGCCGCTTCTTCGAGCCGACGTCCGGCCGGGTGCTGATCGACGGGCGCGACGCCCGGGAGCGGAGCCAGCTCTGGCTCCACAGCGCCATCGGCTACGTGCTGCAGACGCCGCACCTGTTCTCCGGCACGATCCGCGAGAACCTGCTCTACGGCAACCCCGACGCGACGGAGGAGGACGTCCGCCGCGCCCTGGAGCTGGTTTCCGCGGACGAGGTGGTCGCCCGGATGGAGAAGGGGCTCGACACGGACGTCGGCGAAGGCGGCGACCTGCTGTCCACCGGCGAGAAGCAGCTGCTCTCCTTCGCGCGGGCCCTGCTGGCCAATCCCCGCATCCTGGTGCTCGACGAGGCGACCGCCTCCGTCGACACGCTGACGGAGCGCAAGATCCAGGACGCGATGAAGACGGCGATCCGCGGCCGGACGTCGCTCGTGATCGCCCACCGCCTCTCGACCGTCCGGAACGCCGACCTGATCCTCGTCGTCCGGAACGGGAAGATCATCGAGCGGGGCACGCACCGGCAGCTGCTCGACCGAAAGGGCCACTACTACCGGC
>CAMOEO010000056.1 GCA_946612175.1 uncultured Verrucomicrobiota bacterium | reverse complement strand
GCTCGCGATCCGCGCGCCGGGCCGCCCGGAGACCGCCCGCGCCCGCCACGGGGCGCTCGCAAAGCCTCGACGGGAGGCCGCGGCGCTCCTCGCCGCGCTGCCTCACCCGACCCTTCGTGCGCTCGACGACGAGCTGCACCGACGGCTCGGGCTCGTCCGGCGCCACCGCGGCCCGCGGCGACGCCGCTCCGCCTAGCGCGGCGCCGGCGGGCCGGCGCGCTACAGCTCCCGGCCGATCGCCTTCGCGATGCCGCGGGCCTTGCCGACGAGGGAGGCAAACTGCTCCGGCAGGAGCTGCTGCGGACCGTCGGAGAGCGCCTTCTTCGGGCAGTCGTGCACCTCGATCTCGAGCCCGTCCGCGCCGACCGCCACCGCGGCGAGCGCGAGCGGCTCGACATAGGCCGCGACGCCGCTCGCGTGCGACGGGTCGACGAACACCGGCAGGTGCGTCCGCGCCTTGAGCACCGGCACCGCCGAGAGGTCGAGCGTGTTGCGCGTCGCCGTCTCGAACGTCCGGATGCCGCGCTCGCAGAGCACGACGTTGGGGTTGCCCTCCGAGAGGATGTACTCGGCGCTCATCAGCAGCTCCTGGATCGAGTTGCTGAAGCCGCGCTTGAGGAGCACCGGCAGGCGCGAGCGGCCGACCTCCTTCAGCAACTCGAAGTTCTGCATGTTGCGCGCGCCGACCTGGATCATGTCGGCGTACTCCTCGAAGAGGTCCATCTGCGAGGGGTTCGTGATCTCCGAGACGACCGGCAGCCCCGTCGCGTCGCGGGCCTCCTTGAGGTAGTGCAGCCCCTCGGCCTTGAGCCCCTGGAACGCGTAGGGGGAGGTCCGGGGCTTGAACGCGCCGCCGCGCAGCATCGCCGCGCCGGCGTCCTTCGCCGCCGCCGCGATGCCGACGATCTGCTCGCGCGACTCGACCGAGCACGGGCCGGCGCACATCACGACGCGGGGCCCGCCGATCGCGACGCCGCGGACCTTCACCACGGTGTCGTCGGGATGGAACTTGCGGTTCGCCCGCTTGTAGGGCTCCTGCACCTTGACGACGCGATCGACCTCGTCGAGGTTCGCCACGTCGTGCTCCGGCACGCGCGAGGTGTCGCCGACGAGGCCGACGACGGTCTGCTCGCTGCCGTAGATGGGGTTGGTCTGGATGCGGTACTTGGTTTCGAGGGCTTCGCACAGCGCGTCGACCTTGTCGCGCGGGGTGCCCTGCTTGAGAACGAGGATCATGGGAGGAAGGGGTTGAAGAGGTTGAAGGGGTTGGATGGACGGGGGGACAGGCCGGCGGGAGGGCCGGACGGGCGCGCCCTCGCTTCCCGCAACGGAAGACGGCGCCCGGATTCGTTCCCGGGCGCCGTCTCGTTTCGCGGAGTTCCGCGAACCTGCGGAAGTCCTGCTAGGAAGCGACGGCGCCCGGGCCCGTAAAGAAGAAGGCCTTCTTTCCGAACCGAACCGCGAAGGGCTGGAGGGCGTATCGCTGCATGACGGGGCGGTATTCTCCCACGAACGCCGCCGGAACGCAAGCGAAATGCGACGGGCGTTTTTCCTTGCTTTTCCTTCCGTTTTTTGAGAGAATGCGGAGCACCAGAATCGAGGAAGGCACGGTGTCGCCATCCCCCTCCCCCGACCCGCCCCGTGCCCCTCCGCCCCTTTCCGCCATGAGCCCCACTCCCTCCGCCTCCCGCTCCCTCCGCTACCGTCCGTTCGACCCGCTCCGGCAGGCCGCCCTCTCCCTCGACCACCTCCTCGCGATGACCGACCCGAAGCTCGGCCATCTACCGTACGGCCACGCCCAGCCCTACGTCCTGCAGCCCTTCGCCGAGCACTCCCGCCAGGACGACGCCGAGTTCGCCGCCACGTGGTACGAGGGCATTTCGTGCGCGCGCGAGATGCTCGGCACCGACCGCGGCAAGGACGTCGAGGACGCGCTCCGCGCGCTCGTCCTCGACCCCGCCTGCTGGGAGGACGCCACCGGCCTGCGCTACCCCGCCCGCCGCCCCTGGACCGGCGACGACGACTACTGCGCCCTCTCCGAGATGGGCCCCGTCCTCTCCGCCCTCGACCGCATGATCGAGACGAACCCCGCCGACCGCGAGGCCGCCGACCGAGCCCGCGGCCTCGTCGCCGGGCTCCGCCGCCTCGTCGTCGCCCACGAGCGCCGCCTCACCCCCGCCGGGACCTTCCCCGCCGACGCCCCCGTCTACTCCTTCCCGAGCGACGTCGCCGTCCGCGGCCGCGGCCTCGCCCCCGAGCTCTCCACCGGCTTCGCGGACTGGACCATGCGCGTCTCGACGCTCATCCACCCCGTCATGGTCCACTACGACCTCACGGGCGACGAGGCTTCGCTCGACCTCGCCCGCGGCCTCTCCAACTTCATCACCGGCTTCTCCCACTTCTTCAGCAGCAAGACCGAGTTCCAGGGCGAGGTCCACTCCGCCCTCGTCGCCGCCGCCGGCCTCGCGCGCCTCGGCCGCGTCCTCTCCCAGGACCGCTACGTCGCCCGCGCCAAGTCCCTCTACGACTACGTCCGCCGCAAGTCCTCCGCCTTCGGGTGGGTCCCCGAGTTCCTCCAGTGGCAGCTGCTCGCCGACGAGCGCTGCGACGCCGCCTGCATCGTCGACATGATGATCTGCGCCCTCGAGCTGGTCGAGTGCAACTTCCCGGAGTACTGGGACGACGTCCACCGCTTCTGGCGCAACCACCTCGTCGAGACGCAGTTCGACGACACCTCCTTCGTCGCCGAGGCCCCCGCCGGCGCGCAGGACACCGACCGCCGCACCTACCGCGACCTCCCCGCCCGCCTCCGCGGCGGCTTCTGCGGCGCCGCCGCCCCCGCCTTCGTCTTCCTCAACGCCCCGCGCGTCTACTCCGGCCGCGGCTCCGCCGCCGGCCCCCGCGGCATGCTCCGCGCCTGGCGCCACGCCGTCGAGCTCAACCGCGACATCCTCACCGTCAACTTCCCCATCGACATCGAGACCGACTTCGCCAGGATCTCCGTCGGCTACCCCAACCGCGGCGAGATCCGCATCGTCACCAAGCGCCCGCTCCGCATCAACCTCCGCGTCTACACCTGGATGAGCTCCCCCCACGAGGGGACGATCGACGACAAGCCCGCCGGCCTCGAGCGCCGCGAGGACCACATCTCCTTCCCCAAGTGCCGCAAGGGCTCCACCGCCCTGTTCTCCCACGTCCTCCCCACCGCCCGCGTCCCCGAGAACATCTCCTCCCTCCAGTTCTGGGGCATCTGGCGCGGCCCCGACATGGTCGACATCCTCCCGCACGGCACCGGCCCCGGCTACCGCCTCTACCAGTGCGCGGAGGGCGTCCCGCGCGAGCCGATCCCGCGGTCGGCCTCCGCCGCCGACGAGATCGCCCCCTTCTGCGAACCCCCCGTCTCCAAGGAGACGCGCCTCAACCGCCGCAAGGCCCCCCGCGCCTAGCGCCGCCCCCACGCCATGAGAGCCGCACGCCCACGCCTCCTCCCGCTCGCCGTCGCGCTCGCCGCCATCCTCTCCGCCCTCGCGGACGAGGCGCTCCGCATCTGCCCCTCCTGCGGCACCGAGGCGCCGCCCGAAGCCCGCTTCTGCTCCCACTGCGGCGCCGCGGTCGACGGCGCCCCCGGCTCCGCGCCCGCCGCCCCCGCGGAGGACCCCGCCACGGCCGCCGCCCCCGCGGCCGCCGCCTCCCCGCTCGCCGCCGTCGCCGACGCCGCCTTCGCCTCCGGCTCCCGCCTCCACGCCTCCGTTGCCGAGAACCCCGCCGCCGCCCTCGCCTCCGTCCGCTCCGCCCTCGCCCTGGCCGACTTCGGGACGCCCCGCCCCGATTCCTGGCGCAAGGACCTGCTCGCCCGCGAGGAGTCGCTCCTCTCCGCCCTCTCCGCCGCCCCCGCCCCCTGCCCCGTCTGCCACGGCGCCGGCACCGTCGCCCCCGCCGCCGCCCCCGCCGCGCGCGGCCCCGCCTCCGGCGCGAACGGCATCCGCGCCACCCGCATCGAGGACGTCGCCGTCTCGCGCGACGCCCCGCGCTCCGCCGCCTCCCGGCCCTGCCCCTTCTGCGGCGGACGCGGGGCGCGCGTCCGCGCCCGCGACCGCAAGGAGCTCGCCGGCGTCCTCGGCCTCGGCCGCCGCGACTTCGCCCGCGCCGCCCGCGCCGCCGGCTGGACCGACTTCCGCGGCATCCCCGTTCCCCCCGGCTTCGAGGACGCCGCCGACGTCCGCGCCCGCGCCGCCCTGCTCCGCGCCGCGGCCCCGGCCCGCGCCTGCGCCGCCTGCGCCGGCCTCGGCACCGTCCCCTGCGCCGCCTGCCACGGCTTCGGCGCCGTCGAGTGCCCCAACGGCGACTTCCACCGCGGCGCCCCCGCCGCCGGGGCGCGCCGCGGCGGCGGCGAGCGCGTCGAGGACTACTCCATCCCCCGCCCCTCCGCCGCCGGGCGCGACGCCTGCCCGTCCTGCGGCGGCGCCGTCGCCGCCCCCCGCGCCGTCCCCTGCCCCGCCTGCGGCGGCCGCGGCCTCGCCGTCTGCAAGGCCTGCGACGGCTCCGGCGAGGCCCCCTCCTGCCGCCGCTGCCAGGGCGAGGGCACCGCCCCCTGCCGCACCTGCCGCGGCACCGGCCGCGACCGCCGGACCGGCGACCCCTGCCCCGACTGCGCCGGCGAGGGCGTCGCGCTCTGCTCCGCCTGCGGAGGGACCGGCCATGGCCGATGAGGTCCCCTCCTTCGAGGGCTACGACGAAGTCGCCCCCCTCGGCCACGGCGGCATGGCCACCGTCTGGCGCGCCCGCCAGGTCGCGCTCGACCGCCTCGTCGCCATCAAGGTCCTCGACCCCGACCAATGCAAGGACGACGAGGACATCGACCGCTTCCAGTCCGAGGCCCGCGCCGCCGCCCGCATGTCCCACCCCGGGATCGTCCAGGTCTACGACGCCTTCTACCGCGACGGCCGCTTCTGCTTCGTCATGGAGTACGTCGACGGCGAGACCGTCGGCGAGCGCATCCGCGCGCGCGGCCGCCTCGACCAGGACGAGGCCCTCTTCGTCGCCGCCGGCATCGCCGACGCCCTCGCCTACGCCTGGGACTCCCAGCGCCTCGTCCACTGCGACCTCAAGCCCGACAACGTCATGGTCGGCGCCGACGGCACCGTCAAGGTCATGGACTTCGGCCTCGCCCGCTCCCGCTGCTCCCTCCAGCAGCGCCACGCCGAAACCGGCGAGGAGTACGTCTTCGGCACCCCCTCCTACATGCCCCCCGAGCAGGCCCTCGGCTCCCCCGACCTCTCCGTCCAGGCCGACATGTACGCCCTCGGCGCCACCCTCTACCACGCCTGCACCGGCCGCCGCCTCTTCCACGACCTGCCGCCCGACGACGTCATGGCCGCCCAGGTGAACGAGCAGGACGCCGCCCCCGGCTCCCTCAACCCCTCCCTCTCGCCCGTCTTCTGCGCCCTGCTCGAGCGCCTCCTCGCCAAGGAGCCGCAGTGGCGCTTCCCCGACTGGCCCTCCGTCTCCGCCGCCATCGAGGCCGTCCGCTCCGGCCACCCCGTCCCCGGCCCCGCCTTCGACCCCTCGCGCTGCGTCTCCACGATCCTCCGCGCCACCCCCCGAGCCCCCGGCGAACCCCCGCGCCGCGCCCCGAAGCGCATCCGCATCCCCTTCCGCGGCGGCGCCGCCGGCGGGGCCAGCCCCACCCTCCGCGAACGCGCCGCCCGCCTCGCCCGCGGCACCGTCCGCGTCGGCGCCGTCGTCGCCCGCCACATCCGCCGCTCCGCCGTCCAGACCGTCCGGACCGCCAGCCCCCGCCCCTCCGCCGGCGCCCTCGCCGCCCTCCTCGCCGCCGGCGCCGTCCTCGCCCTCTCCGCCGCGTTCTCCTGGCGGGCCGGCCTCCACCGCGAACGCTACGCCGTCGCCGTCCGCGCCGCGCTCGACGACCTGCTCCGCATCCCCCCCGCCGAGTGCGCCGAGTTCGACTTCCCCATCGAGCGCATCGGCGACCTGCTCGCCGAGCCCGCCGTCGACTCCCTGCCCGGCCTCCGCGAGGAGCTCGAGGCCCGCCGCGCCGACTTCTTCGCCGCCCGGCGCGCCCGGCTCGACGACACCCTCGCCGCCCTCCGCGCCGGCGTCGCCCCCCTCGCCGCCGCCGGCGCCTACGACCGCGCCGCCGCCGCCCTCCGCGGCTACACCGGCCCCTACGCCGCCCAGACCGCCGACGCCCGCGAGAAGTTCGCCCGCCGCCTCGACAACCGCCAGCCCCTCTGATCCCCCTCCCCTTCCCGACCCTCCCGACCATCCCGACCATCCCCCCTTCGCCCTCCCCCCTTCGCCCTGAGACCTGAGACCTTCGACCATGCACGAATACCCCATCGGCCGGCTCCTCGCCGGCGACGAAGAGGCCGTCAAGGCCGCCTACGACCGCTTCCACGCCCAGCCCGTCGACCTCGAGCTGCTCCACGAGGGGCCCTACCCCTTCCCGAAGTTCCGCACCACCCTCCGCGGCACGACGTCCGTCTCCGGCCCCGGCACCTTCCAGGGCCGCGAGCGCTCCACCCTCACGTTCGGCCCCTCCCGCGACCCCGGCTGGTGGATCGACCGCGCGGACATGCCCGAGCAGTTCCCGATCGGCGTCTCGGTCCGCAACGTCTGGACGACCGCCCGCAACATCGTGCTCCGCTCCGGCAACCCCCACAACTACCTGCGCATGGTCGAGCACATCGTCGCCTTCCGCGTCGGCCTCGCGCTCGACGACGTCGAGGTCTCCGTCTCCTCCGGCGACCCGCCCCTCTTCGACCGCGGCAACCTCGACATCTTCGAGGCGATCGAGAAGGTCGGCATCGCGACGACGGACGAGCCCGCGCGGTTCGTCACCGTCGACCAGCCCCTCACCTTCGGCGGCACCCGCGGCGACTTCCTCACGTTCCTCCCCGCCGAGCCCGGCCAGCTCGGCCTCCGCGTCGACTGCGCCATCTCCTGGAAGAGCGCGATCGGCGACCAGCGCATCGTCTACGACCTCACGCCCGACGCCTTCCGCATCGGCTCCCAGGCCCGCACCAACGCCCCCTTCAAGGAGTACCTCTACGCCCGCACCGTCGGCAAGCTCTTCGCCGAGACCCGTAACCTCGGCTACACCACCGGCAACATCCTCATCCACGGCCGCCGCAGCTACTACAACGAGCCCCACCTCATCTACGGCGAGCGCTCGCTCGAGCCCGTCTGGCACCGCTCGACGCTCGACCTCCTCGCCGCCGTCGCGCTCATGGACGGCGCCCGCTTCGCCGGCACCATCGTCTCCTACCGCGCCGGCCACACGCAGGACGTCCAGATGTGCTCCAAGCTCGTCCTGCACCGCCACCTCGTCCCGCACGCCTAGACGGGCGCGAGCGCGATGCGGAAGGCGATCGAGCGCGGCGTCGGCAGCGCGTCGAACCGGATCACGTAGGCCGACTTCTCCATGTCGAGCGCCAGCACGGTGCCCGGCCCGAACACCGCGTGCCGCACGCGGTCGCCCGGCTTCAGCAACTCCTGCGCCCCGCCGGAACCGGCGGGAGCCGGCTCGAAGAGCCGCTCCCGCGCCTGCGCGAGCAGACTTTCGGCCGGCCTGGGTCGCCAGTCGAGGAGCGCCGGGTCGATGTCGAGGAGGAACCGCGACATCACGCGCGGCGTGCCCTCGAAGTCGGCCCCCGCGGCCTGCGTGAGGACGAGCTCGTCCTTCGCCCGCGTGAGCGCGACGAAGCACAGTCTCCGCTCCTCCTCCATCGCCTCGGCGGTGCGCGCGCGCCGCGTCGGGAACACGCCCTCGGAAAGCGAGCAGAGCGCGACGCGCGGAAACTCGAGCCCCTTCGCGGCGTGGACGGTCATCAGCCGCACGCGGTCCGCGGCGGCGTCGTCCGCGTCGCGGTTCGAGAAGAGCGCGACGCGCGAGAGGTAGTCGGCCGGCGTCGCCTCCTCGCCGCAGGTCGTCTCGTAGTCGTGCACGCTCTGCTTGAGCTCCGCGAGGTTGTCGAGCCGGTCCTGCGCGCCCTCGGTGCGCAGCATCTTCTCGTAGCCGCTCCGGTCGAGCGCCTCGGACAGCAGATCCGAGGCCTGCCGCGTCTCGGCGCCCTCGGCGAGCGACTCGACGAGCGCCACGAACTCGCGCGCGCCCGTGCCCTTGAAGATCGGGTCGTCGAGATGCTCCCTGAGCATCTCGTAGAGCGGGCGCCTCGCCTCGTCCGCCCGCTCGCGGAGGAACGCCATGCGCTTCTCGCCGAGGTTGCGCCGCGGCGCGTTGGCGACGCGGACGAACGAGAGGTCGTCGCGCCACACGGCGAGCCGCAGGTAGGCGAGCGCGTCCTTCACCTCGCGCCGGCCGAAGAACGGCACGCCGCTGTAGATCGTGTAGGGGATCTTGCGCCGCACGAACTCCTCCTCGAGCGGCCGCGTGACGTAGTGCGCGCGGTAGAGCACGGCCCAGTCGCGCAGCGGCGCGCCCTCTCCGCGCGCCTTCTCGATGCGGTCGGCGATCCATTTCGCCTCCTTCGCGGGCGACGGCGCCAGATGCGCCACGACGGGCGCGCCGCCGGGCCGCTGCGCGGCGAGGTCCTTCTTCATCCGGTTGCGGTTCTTCGCGATGAGCGAATTCGCGACCGCGAGGATCTGCGGCGTCGAGCGGTAGTTGCGGTTCATCAGGATCGTCCGCGTGCCCGGAAACGCCTTGTCGAAGTCGAGCAGGAATCGCACGTCCGCACCCCGCCACGTGTAGATCGTCTGGTCGGGGTCGCCCACGACGAAAAGGTTCCGGTGGTGCGCGACGAGGACCTTCAGAAGGCGGTACTGCAGCGGGTCGATGTCCTGGAACTCGTCGACCATCACGTATTCGAGCCGCTCCTGCCACTTGCGCCGCACCGCCTCGTCGAGGTCGAACGCCAGCAGCGAGAAGAGGATGAGGTCGTTGTAGTCGAGCGCGAAGCACTTCTTCGCCTTCCAGAGGTAGCCGTAGAAGAGGATGTCGTCGAGCTCCGTCGCCGCGTCGTAGCGCGCCTTGAGCGCCTCGGTGGACATCTGCACGACGTCGGCGCAGTAGTTCGGCTCCTCGAGGCACTTGCGGATCTCGAAGCGGTCGCGCGCGGCGGCGAAGGTGCGGTCGCGCAGCGTGAGCCCGCGCTCGGCGTAGATCTCCTTGAGGATGTCGTCGATGTCCGCGTTGTCGAGGACGACGAAGCTCTTCGGGTACTGGATCACGCGCGAGTCCTCGCGCAGGATGCCGACGCAGAAGCCGTGGAACGTGTTCACGTAGCCCGTGTCGGAGTCGCCCACGAGGCGGTGGATGCGCTCGCGCATCTCGACGGCGGACTTGTTGGTGAACGTCACGCAGAGGATGTTGCCCGGGAGGATGCCGAGGTCGCGCACGAGCCAGGCGAAGCGGCGCGAGAGGGCCCGGGTCTTCCCCGATCCGGCGCCGGCGACGACGCGGACGTAGCCCTCGGTGGCGGTGGCCGCCGCGAGCTGTTCCGGATCGAGGTCCTGGAGCGTCCCTTCCATGCCGCCCATGATAGCCGGGCCGGGAGGGGAGGGCAAGCGGAAAATGCGGCGACCGCGCTAGAAATTTCCGCTTGCATCGCGCGGGGCGTTATGCTATTCTCCGCCCCGTTTTCGCGCAACAGGCGTCATGGGGCGGTAGCTCAGTTGGTAGAGCATCGCGTTCGCAACGCGGGGGTCGTGAGTCCGAATCTCATCCGCTCCACCATTTTCCCTGTTCCGCGAAGATGCGTTTCTCCTGCAGCCGCCCGGCCGTGTCCGGCGGGCGCCGCGGAATCTCCCGCGGAGCGCCCGAGGCGAACAGGATCCACGAAAGGAAACACCATGCCCAAGAAAAAGACCAACAAGGCGGCCAAGAAGCGCTGCCACGTCACCGCCACCGGCAAGGTCCTCGCGACCCGGTCCGGCAAGTCGCATCTGCTCAGCTCGATGTCCCGCAAGCGCAAGCGCAACCTGCGCGGCACCGCGGTCCTCGGCAACAAGGAACAGAGCAAGACCGTCAAGTCCCTGCTCCAGTCGTAAGCCCCAACCCCCATCTGGAGAACACACGCCATGCCCCGTTCCACCAACGCACCCGCCTCCCGCGAACGCCGCCGCAAGCGGCTCGAGCTCGCCAAGGGCTTCTACGGCGGCCGCAGCAAGCGCTTCCGCACCGCCACCGAGGCCGTCGACCACGCCCGGCGCTACGCCACGGTCCACCGCAAGCTCCGCAAGCGCGACTTCCGCTCGCTCTGGATCGTCCGCATCAACGCCGCGGTCCGTCCGCTCGGCATCACCTACAGCCGCTTCATCGAGGGCCTCAACAAGGCCAAGGTGCAGCTCAACCGCAAGATCCTCGCCGACCTGGCCGTCACCGATCCGGCCGCGTTCGCCGAGCTCGTCAAGACGGCCAAGGCCGCCCTCGCCTAAGGCCCGGAGGAGACATTTCCCATGAAGAAGGACATCCATCCCGAGTACGGTCCCGCGACCGTCACCTGCTCCTGCGGCAACGTGTTCCAGACGAACTCGACCGTGAAGGACATGCACGTCAACTCCTGCTCCGCGTGCCACCCCTACTACACGGGCAAGAAGACGTTCGTCGACACCGAGGGCCGCATCGACTCCTTCAAGCGCCGCTTCGCGAAGTTCGCGAAGGCCGGCAAGTAGGAGCCTCCCTCCCCCCTCCCTCCCGCCGCCGGGTCCGGTTGCCGGACCCGGCGGCCTTGCCATTCCGCCCCCCCATCTGCTAGACTGGACGGCATGCAAGACACCCCTCCGCAGAGCTCCTACGAGCAGACCGTCTCCGACATCCGCGCCAACGTCCGCTTCGAGGGCTGGCTCCTCGTCCAGAAGGCCGAGATGCGCGCGACCGCGAACGGGAAGCGCTTCCTCGACCTCTCCCTCGTCGACCGCACCGGCGCCGTCCCCGCCAAGTGGTGGGACTACGCCGACGAGCCCCCCGCCGTCGGCACCGTCGTCCGCGTCCGCGGCCTCGGCAACGAGTACAACGGCCACCTCCAGCTCCGCATCGACTCCCTCGCGCCCGCGCGCCCCGAGGACGGCCGCTCCGCCGCCGACTTCGTCCCCGCCGCCCCCGAGACCCCCGAGAGCATGCTCGCCGAGGTCTCCGCCACCGCCGCGGCCCTCCGCGACCCCTCGCTGCGCGCCATCGTCCTGCGCCTCCTCGCGTCCGCCAACGAGGGCGGCCGCCTCCTCTCCGCACCCGCCGCCAAGTCCATGCACCACGCCACCCTCGGCGGCCTGCTGCACCACACCGTCATGATGCTCCGCGTCGCCAAGGCCGTCGCCGGCGTCTACCGCTTCCTCGACAAGGACCTGCTCTTCGCCGGCGTCATCGCCCACGACCTCGGCAAGCTCGACGAGATGAACGCCAACGACCTCGGCCTCGTCGACGGCTATACGCGCGACGGCCGCCTCGTCGGCCACATCGTCCGCGGCGTCGTCAACATCGAGCGCGCCGCCGCCGAGACCGGCGCCTCCCGCGAGCGCACCCTGCTCCTGCAGCACCTCGTCCTCTCCCACCACGGCGAGCCCGACTTCGGCAGCCCCGTCCCGCCCAAGTGCCCCGAGGCCGAGGTCCTGAGCATGATCGACCGCCTCGACGCCAAGCTCTACCAGATGGTCGCCGCCCTCAAGGGCGTCAAGCCCGGCGAGTTCTCCCCGCCCGTCTGGGGCCTCGACCACGCCGAGATCTACCGCCCCCTCCCCCCCGACCCCGATCCCTCCCCCGCCCCTCCTCCCTCCAACCCCTAACCCTTCTCCCCCAACTCTTCGCTCTTCGCTCTTCACTCTTCACTCTTCACTCTTCGCTCTTCACTCTTCACTCTTCGCTCTTCGTTGTTCGTTGTTAGCTGTTAACTGTTCGTTGTTC
>CAMOEO010000055.1 GCA_946612175.1 uncultured Verrucomicrobiota bacterium | reverse complement strand
GAGATCTCTGCGTGACTTCGATAACTACAAGAAGTAATTTCCCGGAGATTCCGGCGTAAATGAATAAAGGCGGGGCGGGAGGGGCGGGGAGGGGACCGCTAGCCGGAGTAGGCGCGGCGCACGCGGGAGCCGATGGCGCAGAGCACCTCGTAGGGGTGGGTCCCCTTGAGCGTGGCCCACTCGTCGATGCCGATCTCGCGCCCGCCCTGGCGGCCGAGGCAGACGGCCTCGTCGCCGACCTGCGCGTCGGGCGCCTGCTCGAGCGAGACGGTCGTGAAGTCCATGCAGATGCGGCCGATCACGGGGCAGAGCGCGCCGCGGACGAGGATCGAGCCGCGGTTGGAGAGCGCGAGCGGAAGGCCGTCGGCATAGCCGGCGGCGACGGTGCCGACGAGCGTCTCGCGCGGGAGGGCGTAGGTGCGCCCGTAGCCGAGCGTCGCCCCGGCCGGGACGCGGCGCACCTGCGCGAGGCGGGCGCGGAGCGTGAAGACGGGCTCGAGGCGGAGGCGGCGGTTGCCGATGGGGTCGAACGAGCCGTGGAGGTTGATGCCGGCGCGGACATGCGTGAAGGGGGCGCGGCACGCGGCGGGGACGTTGTTGATGCCGTCGGAGTTGGCGAGGTGGAGGGCGGGGAAGCGGATGCCCGCGGCGGCGAGGCGGCGCGCGAGCGCCTTTACGGCGCGGACCTGCGCGGCCGTGGCGGGGTCGCCCGGGAGGTTGGCGGTGGGGAAGTGGGAGTAGAGCCCCTCCAGCTCGATGCCGGGGAGCGCG
Organism: uncultured Verrucomicrobiota bacterium; assembly: GCA_946612175.1. Classification (GTDB taxonomy): domain Bacteria; phylum Verrucomicrobiota; class Kiritimatiellia; order RFP12; family UBA3636; genus UBA3636. The sequence continues at coordinate 11,203 of CAMOEO010000055.1, read as the reverse complement.
GCGAAGCGCGGGATCAGCGCCTCCGCCTCGTCGAGCCGGACGCCCACGCGCGACATGCCGGTGTCGAGCGCGACGTGGCAGCGCGCGCGGCGGCGCAGGCGCACGGCCGCGGCGGAGACGGCGGCGGCCTCCGCGGGATCGGAGAGCGGGATGCGGATCCCGGCGCGGACGGCGGGCTCGATCTCGTCGGGCAGGAGCGAGCCGAGGATGCCGACGGGGATGCGGCCCCCGGTGGCCTCCTGCGCGGCGAGGGCCTCGGCGAGCTCGGCGGTCGCGATGCCCGCCGCGCCGGCGGCGCCGAGGCGGCGCGCGATGGCGGGCATGCCGAGGCCGTAGGCGTCGGCCTTGAGGACGGCGATGACGCCGAGGGGGGCGACGGCGTCCGCGATCTTGCGGAAGTTGGATTCGACGGCGGGGAGGGAGACGTCGAGCGTGACGCGGCTCGGGACGGGGGCTTGGGAGGTTTTCATGGGCGGAGGGGGACGGGGCTACCAGCGGGAGAGGATGGCGCGGGCGACGCGCTGGCCGATCTCGCGGTACTGGCGGGGGGCGAGCTGCGCGTTGCGGACGCGGCCGAGGGGGAGGCGGAGGGAGAGCTGCGGGACGGCGGCGCCGGTCGCGGGGATCGGCGCGGGGGCGGCGGTCTCCGGCAGGAGGAACGCCTCGGCGGCGAAGTCGGGCGCGAGTGCCTGTCGGAAGAGGTGGACCCACGCCTGCGCGGACTTCGCGACGGCGGGGTCGGCGGCGGGCGCGGCGGCCACGGCGGCGCCGTCGACGGGCGAGGGGGCGTCGAGGTCGAGCACGAGCTCGGGGCGGGCGTCCTCGGCCCAGCGGCCGAGGTCGGCGGCGAGGATGGCGCGCAGGCGCGCCTCCGTGGCGGGGTCGGGGCCCGAGGCGCCGCGGTCGACGCCGGAGGGGTCGGCGAACGGGACCGCCCACACGCGCCACTTCGCGCTGTGGGCGCGCGAGAACGCCTCGAGCATGCCGTCGAGCGCCCACGAGGACGGCGTGGCGCCGGGGGCGCGGCGCGCGACGAGGTAGAGCGCGCGGGGCGACGGCGAGGGCGGCTGCCCCGAGGAGAGGCGGCGCAGGAGCGCGCCGCCGGGGAGGAGGCCGGCGGCAGCCTCCGTCCAGAAGCCGTTGGAGCGGCGGAGCGTCGTGTCGAGGTCCTCCGCGCCGTACGGGAAGTCGAGCGCGAAGTCGACCGCGCCGTCGCGGGCGGGGTAGGGGACCTCCCAGACGAGGGAGGGCGGGACGCCGGGCGCGGGCGGCGGGGCGGCGAGGGGGGCGCGGGCGCGGAGCCAGTTCTTGCCCTTTTCGCGGTAGACGGGGCGGAGCGCGGCCGCGGCGCCGGGCGGGAGCGCGAGGGTGTCGGAGAAGGCGAGGCGCACGCGGAGCGCTTCGGGCGGAGAGGGCGGCGGCTGGGGGTCGGCGACGCGGAGGTGGAACCAGAGCGCGTCGGGGCCGGGGCGGGGCTCCGGGGCGAAGACGACCTCGTGCGCGCGGTCGTCCGTCGCGAGGACGGCGGCGTTGGCGCCGGGGAAGCGGGAGAGGACGCGGAGAGGCATGGCGATGGGGCGGGGTGGAGAGGAGGGGGGGGGGGGGGGGGGGGGGGGGGGGGGGGGGAACGGGGGGGGGGGGGGGGGGGCGCGAAGGGCGGCGAGGAGGGCGGCGAAGTCGGAGGGGATGGGGGCTTCGAGGGAGAGCAAGGCGCCGGTGAGGGGATGGGGCAGGGCGAGGCGCCAGGCGTGGAGCATCTGCCGCGCGGGGCGGAAGGGCAGGGCGCGGTCGAGGGAGGGGGAGCCGTAGACGGGGTCGCCGGCCACCGGGCAGCCGATCGAGGCCATGTGGACGCGGATCTGGTGCGTCCGGCCGGTGTGGATGCGGATGCGCGCCAGCGCCGCGGAGCCGAAGTCCTCCGCGACCTCGTAGTCCGTCGACGCGGGCTTTCCGCCGCGGGCGACGACCGCCATCTTCTGCCGGTCGGAGGGGGAGCGGCCGAGGTTCGACTCGAGATGCCCGGCGGACGGTTCCGGCACGCCGGAAAGGATCGCGAGGTAGGTCTTGCGGACCTCGCCCGCGCGGAAGGCGGCGGCCAGGCCCTCGAGCGCGGCGTCCGTCTTGGCGACGACGATCGCGCCGCTGGTGTCGCGGTCGAGGCGGTGGACGATGCCCGGCCGCCCTTCGCCGCCGACGTCGAGGACGCCGGGGCAGCGGTGGAGGACGGCGTTGACGAGGGTGCCGTCGGGGTGGCCGGCGGCGGGGTGGACGACGAGGCCCGCGGGCTTGTCGACGACGAGGATCGCGTCGTCCTCGTAGAGCACGGAGAGGGGAATGTCCTGGGGGACGAGCGCAACGGGCGCGGGGGGCTCGGCGCGCAGGACGTAGGTCTCGCCGGGCGCGACCTTGCGCCGGGGCTCGGTGGCGGGGGCCCCGCCGGGGCCGGCGACCTCCCCCGCGCGAAGGTGCTTCTGCACGCGGGCGCGGGAGATTCCGGAGGCGGCGGCGAGCCAGGCGTCGAGCCGCGCGGGCGGCGCGCCGTCCGGCACGGTGAAGGCGCGCGGCGCGGGGCGGGGCACGTCGTCGTCCTCGTCCTCGGCGGAGATCATGGTGCCGGCACCTTCCGACATCGGAGGCCTCATGGTCGACGGTCGGACGTTTCGGAGAACAGCGCGCGCAGCGCCTCGCGCGTGACCGGCTTGAGGATCATGCCGTCGAACCCCTTCGCGGCGTAGGTCTCCTGCAGCTCGACGTCCGCCGTGATGACGTGGACGGGCAGCGGCGCGAGCCGCGGAGCGGCCCGGATGGCCCGGACGAGGCCTTCGCCGTCGAGTTCGGGCATCCACATGTCCGTGAGGACGGCATCGAACGCGGGGGCGTCCTCCCGCTGAAGCCGTTCCAGCGCCTCCTTCCCGTTCACCGCCATCTCGATTTCAAAGGCGCCGAGATTCGTCATGAGCGCCCGGAGGACCATGAGGTTCAGCTTCGCGTCGTCGACGATCAGAACGCGTGGCGTCTCCGCCGCGGGCTTCGCGCCCCCGGCGGGAGCGGCTGGCGGTGCGACCGGCGCGACGGCGGTCTGCGGGGCGGGCGGCTGCGGGGCGGCGTGCGCGATTTCCGCAGGCTTGCCACCCGCGGCGTCCGCGGCTTTCGCCACCGCGATGTCGGGGATCGAGACGCGGAAGGTCGTCCCCTTCCCGACTTCGGATTCGAACGCGAGCGTGCCGCCCATCGCGAGGACGAACCGGTTCGCGATCGCGAGCCCGAATCCCGTCCCGCCGTTGCGGGCGAGCCTGGACGCCGTGCGCTCGTAGGGCGAAAGGATCTTGGCGCGGTCCTCCTCCCGGATGCCGCAGCCGGTGTCCTCCACCTCGATCCGGAGCGTCCCCGTCTCGCCGTCCGCGGCGGGGTCGAACGAGGCGCGGATCTCGACGAAGCCCTTCTCGGTGAACTTCACGGCGTTCGATACGAGATTGGACGCGACATGGCGCAGGCGGAGCGGATCGACGAGAAGCCGCGGCATAGCGCCGATCTCGTCGCGGATCTCGAGGCCCGTTTTCCCCGAGCCCGCGCGGAAGGCCTCCGCGACGCCGCGGACAAGGGCGCGGCAGTCCGTCGGGACGCGGGCGATCTCGACTTCGCCCGATTCCAGCCGGGAGAGCTCCAGGATGTCGTTCACGAGGCCGAGGAGCGATTTGCTGCCGACGAGGATCGAATCGACGGCCGAGGTCCGCTCCTTCTCCGTCCGGCAGCCCAGCTTGAGCATCTGCGAGAAGCCGACGATCGCGTTGAGCGGGGTGCGGATGTCGTGGCTCACCGTGGAGAAGAAGAAGCTCTTCGAGCGATTCGCGCTTTCCTCGGCCGCGAGCTTCTGCTGCAGCAGGCTCGTCTCGCGGCTGCGCTGGATCGAGAAGAGGTTGAGCATGATCGCGAGGGACGAGACGAGCAGGACGAGCTCGACGACCGCCTTGAGCAGCATGTCGAGGTTCACGCCGCGCATCAGCGCCTCGACCGTGGCGGCGTCGATCGTCTTGCCGACGAGTCCGAGGAACGCCCGCTCCGACGCGTCCCCGATGGCGAGGCGGATCCACATGAGGGACGAGAAGAAGATCAGGACGAGGACGCCCACCCAGGTCGCCGTGGAGCGCCCGAACCGGTTGAGCCGGTCGGCCCGGAAGACGCGCCGGTACTGCAGGAAGCAGCACACGCACCAGGCCGAGAGCACGAGATAGGACTCGGCGGAAAGCGTCTCGCCAGAGATGTAGTTCGGCACGAGCATCAGCAGGCAGAAGACGGCCGCCATCGCCAGGCCGACGAGGCCGGCGGCCTTTTCGAGGAGCGCCCTGCGGCCGCCTTCCTTCGACGCGGCCAGGAAGACGGCGAGGGAGGTATAGCCGTAGGAGATCGCCGCGCCGAGGTTCGACACGTCCACCGGCCAGCCCGTGACCGTGCGGCCGAAGAACGGGATCAGGCAGGACGAAGCCATGATGAAGAGCACGGCGTTGGCGGGCGTCCCGTCGGAGTTGAGGCGCGCGAACCGGTCCGAGATCATGCCGCCCTGCGCCATGGCGTACATGAGGCGGCTCGCGGCGATGAACGTGCCGAAGATTCCGGTGAGCTGCCCGCAGAGCATCGCGACGCCGATGATGGCGACGCCCGCCCGGCCGAGCGCCGTGCGCGCCGCCGCGAAGACGGGCATCGCGTCGAGGCCCCGGAGACCCGGAATCGCCGCGAGGTACTCGCTCCACGTCCCGAACCCGCCCGGCACCGCGAGGACCGGCAGCAGCGCGAGCATCAGATACACGGAGGCCGAGACCGCGATCCCCGCGAGCAGCAGGCGGAACGTGCGGCGGAGCGGGAACTTGAACTCGGCGGACGAGTTGACGACCGCCTCGAAGCCGACGAACGCCCACGGGACCATGGCCAGGATGCGGACGATCTGCGCGGCGGGGGAGCCTTCGGGCGCAAACTCAGGGGAGATCGCGGAGAAGCCCCCCCCGGCGCGCCGGAACGCGGCGAGGAAGCAGACGGCGACGGCGGCCAGGAACACGCCGGCGAGCGCCGTGTTGAGGGCGGAGGCGAGGCGCTTGCGCACGAGGCACGCGCCGCCGCAGAGCAGGATCGCCAGGATGCACAGCGCCACTTCGCCGAAGTAGACGTCGAAGCCGGCCATCCGGTAGTGGAAACCGAACTGCAGCGCGTCGCCGAACAGGAAGCGCGAGAGCAGCACGAGCGCGGTCGCGTTCGCCCAGAGGATCGCCACGTACGTGAGCCAGAGGAACCAGCCGATCAGGAACCCGTGGTCCGGGCCGAACGCCTTCGTGGCGAATGCATACGCGCCGCCCGGACCCTGCACCCGCAGGAGCATCCGGTGGTAGTTGAACGCGAAGACGGCCATCGCCGCCGCGCCGAGGAGAATGCCGACGATGGTGCCGACGGGCCCGGCGTCCGGAAGGAACGTGGTTCCGGGCATGACGAACGAGCCCCACCCTACGGCGTAGCCGAAGGAGAGCGCCACGACGGCAAGCGGCGAGAGATATGCGCCGAGGTTGTGCTTTTCGCCCTGCTTCATGGGGTCTGCGCCTTCCGTCCGATGTTCGCGTTCGTCATCCTATCGATCCTTCTTCCCCGGTGCGGCGGGCCCGCGCCAGCGGAGCAGCAGCTGCGTCCGGTCGTCGGACTGCTCGGCGCCGGCGGCGTACGCCTCGACGAGGGCGAGGACGGTGCCGGTGCAGGTCTCCGGGTGCGCGAGCGCGGCGCCGCTCTCGAGGCCGGCGCGCAGGCGCTCCTCGCCGAAGAGCTCGCCGCGCCCGTCGGGCTGCTCGGTGATGCCGTCGGTGTAGAGGTAGATCGCGTCGCCCGGCTCGAGCGCGACCTCGCCCGCGCGGTACCTCGCCCCCGGCATCGCGCCCAGGACGAGGCCCGGCCGCGAGCGCAGATAGGAGGCGGAGCCGTCCTTCGCGCGCAGGACGATCGGCGGGTTGTGGCCCGCGTTCACGTAGCGCACGAGGCCCGTGTCGAGCTCGATCACGCCGATCCACGAGGTCACGAACATGTTCGCGGCGTTGCCCTCGCAGAGCGCGTCGTTGGCCTCCGTCACGGCCTCGGCGAGCGGCCGGCCGGACTGCGCGAGGTTCTTGAGGAGCGTCTTGGCGCGCATCATGAAGAGCGCGGCGGGGACGCCCTTGTCGCTCACGTCGGCGACGAGAAAGGCGAGGCGGCCCGTCCCCGTGAAGTAGAAGTCGTAGAAGTCGCCGCCCACCTCGCGCGCGGGCTTCATGCTCGCGTAGAGATCGATGCGCTTCTCCGACGGGAAGGGCGGGAAGACGCGCGGGATCGCGTTCTCCTGGATGTCGGCGGCCATGGCCAGCTCCTTGGCGCGACGCGCGCGCGCCTGGGCGCGAACCCATCCCGCGATGACGATCCCGACGAGGACGGAGGCGAGGACGAGGGCCATGCCGTTGAGGAACGCGGAGGTGCCGACGAGGACGCGCCGCTCGACGATGGCCGTGCGCCGCGGGATCACGACGTAGACCGGGAAGCCCTCGATGTCGCGCCGCGCGCAGTGGAAGTCCGGCCCGGGGTTCCGCCACTGCCCGCCCTCGCGCCCGGCCTCGGGGTGCGAGATGATCGTGCCGTTGCCGGTGGTGATGAAGATGCCGCCGGCGCTTCCGCTCACGTGCCAGCCGTGCGTGAGGCCCGTGACCGCGGTGCGCGCGAGGTTGCGGATCGTCCGGTCGCGGGCGCCGACCTGCACGAAGCCGCCGTCCGGGATCCAGAGGCCGACGTACTTCACGACCTCGCCGCGGAGCGTGTCCGGCAGCAGCGTCTGCGCCAGCTCGTACTTGTCGTGGAGGAGCGCCTCGAACTCGCGCGCCTGCCCCTCGGTCTTGGTGAAGTCGAGCGCGCCGACCTGCTCGCGCCGGGCGCTGTGGGTGAGAAGCCCGTTGGCGTCGGCGACGCAGATCTCGTCCACGCCCAGCTCCCCGGCGAGGGCCCGGAGGCGGCGGCTCGACTCGTCCGGGTCGCCCCACCACGCCTCCTCGCGCATCTCGAGGACGCGGTCGCGCACCGCGGCCGCGAGGCGCAGCATGCGCCCGTCGACGCGCTCGCGGATGTGCACCGCGACGTCGTCGAAGACGTTTTCGACGAGCCGGTGCAGCTCGCCCTGCGTCATCCGTTCGTGGAGCACCCACGTGAGCGCCATCGACGCGGCGAACGCGAGCGCCACCGCGCCGACGAGCCGCCAGGCCAGTCGGCGCTGCGAAACGGTCTTCATGGCGTCCTCCTTTCCGCGATGGCCGCGTCCAGCGCGGCCTTGAGCGCGGCGTTGCCCTTCCGGACCGCGATGCCGAAGTTCTCGCGCGTCTGCAGCGGCGACGCCGCGATCTTCCCGCCCGACTCCTCCGCGACGAGCCGGACCGTGCAGCTGTCGTAGAAGACGGTGTCGACGCGCCGCTCGCGGAAGGCCGCCATGGCCGCGTCGAACGTCTCGTAGCGCATCGGGTCGATGCCGTGCGAGGTGAGGTAGAAGTCGTAGGTGGAGGCGTCGATCGTCGCGACGCGCATCCGCTCGGCGCGGAACATCGTCGGCTCCGTCTCGCCCGCGCGGTAGAGGAACATGCCGCCCTCCGTCACGAAGGGCTCGGAGAAGTCCACCGTCTGGCGCCGGCCCTCCGTGATCGTGATCCCCGACGCGGCCAGGTCCGCCTCGCCGGCGCCGACCATCGGCAGCAGCTCGGGGAACTTGGCGATGCGGACCTCGAGCGCGCGCCCGAGCCTCCCGGCGGCGGCGCGGGCGATCTCGATCTCCTCGCCGACGATCTCGCCGGTCGCCTCGTCGCGGTAGGAGTAGGGGGGCGTCTGGGCGGTGGTGACGAGCACCAGCGGCGCGTCCGGGTCGGCGGCGGCGGGCGCGGGGCGCCCGCCGCACCCCGCCACGGCGAGCGCGACCATCGCCACGGCCGCGGCGGGAAGGCGTCGGGAAAGAAAACGCATCGGAATCATCGGTGGAAGGAAGGAATCGGGGCAGATTCTACACGAAACCGTCTTCCGACGCTACGAAAATTGCAGATTCCGCGTCGCATGAGGAAGGGAGCGAGGTCTCCCTGGCGCTAACGCAGCCCGGGGCGGTTGGCGGGGATGATGCCCTTCCTCTGGAGGGTCTTCCCCAGGCGCCGGTAGCGGCGGAAGAGCATCTTGTTGCGGACCAGGCCCAGCCACGTGCGCGCCTTGTACTTTTCGTAGACGGCGAGCCGTTCGGCGCGGCGGCGTTCGCGCCGCTCCTCGGGCGTGTGCGGGTCGGGGCAGGCGATGCGCGCGGCGAGGAGGCGGGAGACGACATGGGCGCTCACCTCGAGGCCGTCGGGCAGATGCTTTTCGCACGGGAGCGACCAGCGCACGGTCCGGCCGTCCGCAGACACTTCCTCCGCGGCCTCGTGCGCCGCGCCGGGGCGGTCGTCGAAGATGCCGAGCACCCCGATCTTGTCGCCGAATCGCGCCGCGAGGATCGCGCGGGCCTCCTCCAGCTCCGCGAGGGAGACGGGCGGGCAGCCGTAGCCGTCGCAGAAGACGGCGAGCGGGCGCTCCGCCCGTTCGAGCGCCGCGAGGAGGCGCGCGGTGCGCCGGGCGTATTTGGCGGCGGCTTCGTCGTAGCCGTCGGCGAGCGTCCCCTCCACCGGGAAGTCGTGGCGGAACTCGAGCCCGGAGACGCGGTGCCGCGCGATGCGCTTCACGGCGGCGAAGCGGTTGAAAGGGGCGGGGCCGAGGTCCTCCAGGTCGGAGAGCTCGAACCAGCCGCGGAAGCCGTCCGCGACGATCCGCGCGCGCGCCGCCGCCGGCGCGCCGACGAGCCAGTCGAACGGATACGAGAAGTGCTGCAGGCCCGCGCGGCGGAGCGCGCCCGAGCACTTGCAGTCCCAGCCGATCGAGAAGACGAGGTCGAAGGCGCGGCGCCCGCGCGCGGCGACGGGCCGCGGCGGCGGGCAGCGCCACCACGCGCGGACGCGGTCGAGCGCGCTGCGCTGGCGGCGGCCGCGCCAGAAGCGCAGGGCGCGAAGGACGGCCTCCTCGGTCTCCGGGTCGCCGTGCGAGTAGGCGCGGACGAACGCCCGCAGACCGGGGTCGTCCTCGCTTCGGAAGCACTGCGCGAGCCGGCGGAAGGAGCGCATCCGCACGGTGAAGAGCGCGCGGCGGCCGGGCGCGAAGGGCGCGCGCGCCGAGTCCAGGTCGATCAGCGCGAGCGGGCCGGCGCCGCGCAGGGCGTCCGGCGAGACGAAGTTCTTCGGGTGCAGGTCGGTGTGGACGAACCCCGCCTCGTGCAGGTCGCGCACGAGCGCGCCGGCCCGCGAAAGGAACGCGAGCAGCGCCTCCGGCGGCGGCGGCTCAAGGCCCTCCTTCGTCGGGGAGATGGACGCGAGCTCGCCCATCCAGCGGTCGCCGACGATCTCGCCCTCGAGGTAGCGGTAGAGCAGGAAGTTGCGGATGCCGCCGCGCGAGTCGGTCCAGAACGCGAGCGGCTCGAACGTGCGGATCCCGGCGTCGGCGAAGCGCCCCGCGAGGCGCATCGTCCGCAGCCCGCGGTGCACGAAGCGCAGCTTGAACGCGCTCTCGAGGCGGTGGCCAAGGCCGCGCCCGCGGATCACGCCGGCCTCCTTGAGGATGCACCGGCCCGCGCCGGGCACCTCGACGAGTCGGACCGAGCAGCGCGACGAGCGGTGCAGCATGGGGGCGTCCGGCGGAACGGCGCCCGCCAGCACGAAGCGCCGGACGTCCTCCGCCTCGGGGCGCGAGACGGCGAGCCAGAGCCGGCCGCCGGGGATTCTCTCTCGCGCGATCCTCATGTCGCGGGCACCAGGTGTTCGCGCAGGAAGCGCTCCGAGTCCCAGACGTAGCGCGCGAGCGCCGTGGCTCGCGCCTCGGCGCCGAGGCGCGCGCGGAGCGCCGGATCGAGGGCGAGCCGCTCCATCGCGGCGGCGAACTCCTCCGGCGTGCGGGCGCACAGCCCGCCGCCGCGGTCGAACTTCTCGGCGAGGACCGGGATCGGCGAATGGACGACCGGGAGCCCCGTGAGCATCCCCTGCACGGCGCTCTGCGAGAACGTCTCGCGCATCACCTCCTCGTCGCGCGAGGGGACGAGGATCGCGTCCATCCCGCGCAGGAAGTCCGGAATGCCGCCGGCGTCGCGCCACGCGTGCGCGACCACGCCCGGGTCGTCCGGGAACGCGGGCGGCTCGCGGTAGGCCATCAGGTGCAGCTCGCAGCGCGCCCGCACCGCGGGCGGCAGGAGGCGGAACGCCGCGAGCGCCGTATCCGCGCCCTTCCAGGCGTTCTCGAGCGCGCCGACGACGCAGAAGCGCACCGGGGCGTCCGCCGAGCGCGGCGCCTCCAGCGGATGGAACCGGTCCGCGCCCATCACGCCGTAGTCCACGACGACGTCCGCCGCGAGGCCCCTGCCGCGGAAGCCGGCGGCGACGGGCTCGCTCACGGCGACGACGCGGCCCGGCAGGCGGCGGATCGCGCGGAGGAAGCGCGGGGACGTCTCGCGGTGCGCGACGAGGACCGCGCGGCGGAAGTCGCGCCCCGCGCGCAGCCCCCACAGCGCGGGGAGCAGGCGGTTCGCGACGTTGCCCAGGAGCAGCGCGTCGAACGCGCCCTCGCGGCGCGCCAGGCGGCGGATCGCCCGCGCCGCGGAGAGGCCCGCGAGGAGGGACGAGCCGAAGCCGGCGCAGGGAACCACGCGGAGGTTCTCCGCGCCGGGCGCCTCGCGGGCGACGATCCCCGTCCAGGACGGCTCGACGAAGAGCGTCGTGCGGACGCCGAGCCCGCACAGCTCGCGGACGAGCCGCAGGTTGAAGGACTCCACGCCCCGGAGCGCGGCCGTGCTGGCGCGGCGGTCGAGGAAGACCTTTTCGAGGAAGGCGATGGAAGGCATGGGGGAGGGCGCGCCGGGGCTCGTGCGCCCGGACGCCCGTCGATACTAGCATGCCGCCGCGTCTTCGGGCAAGTGCCGCGCGTTCCTCGGACGCGTCTCCGCGTCCCGGAATCCAGTCGCACCCTCCGCCTTCGGCCTTCCTCCCCCTGCTCATCCTTCCCGCGATCGCGCAGGCCGCGACGTGGACCGTGACCTCCACCGGCGACGACGCGGCGGACCCCGCCACGCTGCGCGGCGCGATCGCCGCCGCGGCGGACGGCGACACGATCG
>CAMOEO010000054.1 GCA_946612175.1 uncultured Verrucomicrobiota bacterium | reverse complement strand
GCCTCCCTCGTCCCCAACGGCGGCTTCGAGGAGGGCGCCGATGCCCCCGCCTCCTGGGGCGCGCCGAATCCCGACAAGGGCATCGACTTCCCGGTCGAGGGCGGCAACCGCTTCGCCCGGATCCATTCCGACGGCGGCACCGCCATGCTCTACCGCGAAATCAACATCCCCGCCGGGACCGAGGCCCTGCGCCTTTCGTGGAAGTGGCGCGTGACCGGCCTCAAAAAGGGCGACCAGTCCTGGTTCGACGCCCGCATCATGATGGAGTTCATGGACGCCGGCCGCGGCAAGGTCGGCGGCGCGCCCGGCGCGCCGAACCGCGGGTCCGACACCGCCGGCTGGGAGTCGCGCGAGATCACCTTCCTCGTCCCCGAAAACGCCCGCATCCTCAAGTTCATGCCCTCGCTCCTCAACGTGAAAGCCGGAACCCTCGACCTCGACGACGTCGTCCTCGAACCGATCGACGCCGCCCCGCTGCGCGCGGAGAACGCGCGCCGCGAAGAGGAGCGCGCCCGGAAGGCCGCCTCGCAGGCGGCGGAACGCCGCGCGAAGGCCGCGCGGACCTTCGCCCAGCGCGGCACCCTGCTCCCCGGCGAGCCCTCCGTCCGCCTCGAGCAGACCGAGCCCGGCAAGTTCCTCAACCAGTACCGCATCGCGGACATCCCCGAAGGGGCCGAGGCGCTCAAGCTCACGTGGCGCGAGCGCGTGACGGGGCTCGTGTGCGGCGAGAAGCCGTGGTTCGACGCGCGCGTCATCTGCGAGTTCCTGGGGCCCGACAACAAGAAGATGCAGGGCGTTTCGCACCCCGGTCCCGCCTACACGCAGCGCGACACGAACGGCTGGCGGGACCGCGAAATGACCTTCCTCGTCCCGTCCGGCGCCGCCGCGGTCGCCTTCATGCCCTGTCTCTTCCAGACGAAGGCGGGCGTCTACGAGCTCGCCGACATCAAGCTCGCGCCCACCGATCCCGCCGGGCCGCGCGAGGCCGCCGCCGCGCGCGAGCGCCAGGAGGCCGCGCGCTACGTCCCGCCCGAGAAGCCCGACCGCGCGAAGTTCCCACGTCCGCTGCACGTCGAAGGGCCGAAGCTCCTCGACGACCGCGGCCGGGAGGTCTGGCTCCAGGGCGTGAGCCTCTCCGGCACGGAGAGCGTCGCCAACGACCGCCAGGCCGAGAAATCGACCGTCGTCGCCATCGACGAGTGGGGCGCCAACTGCATCCGCCTGCCCGTGAAGGACGACTTCTGGTTCGGCACGACCGCCTACCAGGACGACGGCGGCAAGGACTACCGGGAGCTGATCGACCGCATCGTCACGCTCGCCGCGAACCGCGGCGCCTACGTCGTGCTCGACCTGCACCGCTTCCGCGCGCCGAAGGCGGAGCATGCGACGTTCTGGAAGGACGCCGCCGCGCGCTACAAGAACCACCCCGCCGTGCTCTTCGAGCTCTTCAACGAGCCGCACGGCATCGACTGGAAGACGCTCGTCGAGGGCGGCTGGGTCGGCGAAGGCGAGAAGCACGACGAATCGGCCTTCCTCTCCGACGCCGAGAAGAAGGCCAACCGCGGCTTCGAGAGCATCGGCATGAAGGGGCTCCTCGCGGCCGTGCGCTCCACCGGCGCGCGCAACCCGGTCGTCGTCTCGGGGCTCTTCTGGACGAACGACCTCACCGGCTGGGACCAGGGGTGGGCAATGGACGACCCGGACGGCGACGGCATCCTCTACTCGTGGCACACCTACAACTGGCACCCCGGCTGGGCGCGCGTGCTGCCCGTCGCCGCGAAGCATCCGGTCTTCGTCGGCGAATGCGGCGGCGACGCGAAGAAGATGGACTTCATCCCACACGAGGACCAGGAGGACCCCAACACCTTCTGCCCGGACCTGCTCGGCTTCCTCCAGGAGCACCGGCTGCACTGGACCGGCTGGTGCATGCACACCGGCTCCACGCCGCGGCTGCTCCTCGACTGGGACTACACCCCGACGCCCTTCTGGGGCGCCTACGTGAAGCGCGCCCTCGCCGGCGAGCGCTTCCCCGTCGGGCGCGTGCGGTAGCCCGCGCCCGGCCTTCGCCCCGCCGTCCGCATTTTTTGCTTTCCTTTTGGCGGCGTTTGTCGCATGATATGCCGCCGAAAGCCCACATCCGGCCTTTCCCCGCATCCGCGGAAAAAAAACACCAACGAAAACCACCCACCAAGGAATCCCACGATGAAGTCCTCTCTCGTCGCTTCCTCCCTCGCCGTCGCGGCCCTCTGCACCGCGACCACCGCCAAGGCCGCCGATGTCTGGGCCGGCCTCGACATCAAGACGGCGTACACCGCCACCGGCGCCACCTGCAACGACGGCATGGTCGCCCAGCCCTGCGTCGACATCTACGGCCTCAAGGTCGGCGACCTCGAGCTGCCCCTCACCCTCGAGTTCTGGGGCAACATCGACCTCGAGAAGTACGACGGCGACGAGGTCTCCAAGGCCGGCCGCTTCCAGGAGGTCGACCTCGCGGCCTACCTCAACCTCGGCGGCTACATCGACGAGAACCTCACCCTCGACGTCGGCTACCTCGAGTACGACTACCCGCGCCACGACTGGGAGACGGACCACCTGATCCACGTCAAGGCGAAGTACAAGGTCGGCCTCGGCGACAACCTCGGCGCCGTCACCCCGTGCGTCCAGGCCAAGTACCGCTTCGCCGGCGACTCCAAGGGCAAGTGCGAGATGGCCGCCGAGCTCGCCTACGGCGTCACGCTCGCCAAGGACGTCGTCTCCGACGGCTGGGACCTCGGCTTCGGCCTCTCCGCCGACATCTGGTACGTGAGCTGCGACGGCATGGACCGCGACGAGGAGGGCAACAAGCCCGACTCCGGCTTCGCCTGCTCCTACCTCACCGCCAAGCTCTCCCTCGCCCACTTCTATGTCGGCTACCAGCACATCTTCCAGATCGACGACGACGTGCTGAGCGACGAGGCCTACGACGTCGAGAATGTCGGCATCTTCGGCATCGACTACGACTTCTAGGGTCGCGCGGCGCCTGCGCCGCTTCCCCCGCGGGGCCGTCCCGGCCCCGCTCCGACGCGAAGGCGGCGGGCCCCACGGCCCGCCGCCTTCCTTCTTCTCCCCGGCGCTCCCGCGCTACAGCAGCAGCCGCGCGAGGAGCGGGTGCAGATAGCCGAGCAGGAAGAAGAGGACCAGCGGCGCGAACGAGACGAAGCCCACCGCCAGCGGGCGGTCCGGCCCCAGGACGAGCGCCGTGAAGGCGTCGATCCACTCGTGCGCCATCCCCGACGCCTCCGCGAGCCGCGGCGAGAGCAGCGTCCCCCACGACAGCACGCAGCCGACGAGCAGCAGCCAGCGCACGAGCTCGAGCAGGTCGACCGCGCCGAGCGCCGCCAGCCGCAGCGGCAGCGCGCCCGTCTCGGCCCCGCCCGCGAGCGCCGGCCACGCGCCGTGGACGACCGGCACGTTCCCGAAGGACGACGCCGCCCACGCGCAGAGCCACCCGCCGGCGAGGAGCGCCCCCGCCGCCGCGCCCGCCGCCGCCCGCAGGTCGCGCGGGAGCGAGAGCGGCCACGCGGCGACGTCCAGGCATTCCCGCACCGGCCCGCCGCCGAACCGCCCGAACCGCCAGACGAACGCCAGGCGCAGCAGCGCGACCTGCCCCAGCAGCGTCGCGAACGAGCCGGCGCGCAGCGCCAGCGTCCGCGGCGGCGACGCCCGCGGCGCGAAGAGCGGCACCCCGCCGAACGAGGCCGCCGCGTTCGCCGCCAGCGCCTTCGGCAGCGCCGAGAGCGCCAGGGCGACGAGCGCCAGCAGCAGCGCCGCGGCGCCCCATTCGGGCAGGCGCGGGGAGAGGCCCTGCAGCCAGGTCACGGGGCGGAACAGCGCCTGGCGGACGCGGTTCACGTAGAGGTTGTAGAAGCCGTCCTCCACGAAGCACGAGGCCACGTAGATCCAGACGAAGAGCAGCAGCAGGGGGACGAGATGCGTCATCGGTGTTCCTCCGGTCGGGTCGGGGCGCGTCAGCGCGGACGCCGCCAGGCCGCGGGCGGGACCGAGAGGACCCGCCCCTCGGGCGGCAGCTCCTCGCGGGAATGCCCCGTCGCGGCCAGAATCTGGTCGATCGTGCGGAAATGGCACTTGGCGGCCTCGACCAGCGCCGCCGGCCCGTGCGCGCGCACGAGCGCCTCGCCCGCCGCGCGCACCTGCGGAGAGGCCCCCTTCGGAAGCTCCGTCCCGAACCGCTCCCGCAGCCCGCGGAGCGCCAGCAGGAACCCCTCGCGCGCCAGGATCGACGCCGCGCCGACCGCGACGTCCGCCTCCGCGCGGACGCGGGAGCGCAGCTCGATGCCGCGCCCGCGCGCCATCAGCGCCCGGCGCACCGTGTCGCCGTCGCCGAACTGGTCCGAGATCGCCATCGGGCAGTCCGGCACCGCCTCCAGCACGTTCTCGATGCAGCGCGCGTGCCCCCACGCGAGCATGCGGTTGAGGCTCCGCATCTTCGCGTAGAGGCGGTTGTACGCCGCGCCGCCGACCGTCACGGTCGCGTACCGCCCCGGACCGAGCACGGCGCGGATCCGCGCCGCCGCCTCGAGCGCCGCGCGGTCCCTCGCGATCGTCTTCGAGTCGCGCGCGCCCGCCTCCACGAGCCGCGGCCCGAGCGCCGCGTCCGTGTAGACCGCGGCCACGACGAGCGGCCCGAAGACGTCGCCCTTTCCGCTCTCGTCCACGCCGATGTGCGGCGAGAGCGCCTCCGCCCCGAGCGCCGGCGCGCCCGGGTCCGCCGCGGCGGGGCCCGCCGCGTCCTCGGGCGGAAGGACGACGCGCCGCAGCACCGTGGGCTCCAGGACGTTCTCCACGAACTCGCGGGCGCCCTTGCCCTGCACCACGCACTTGCCCGAGGCGTACAGCACGACGTTGCAGCGCCACGACGGCGCGTCCGCGGCCGCCTCGGCCCAGGCGACCGTCTTCGGCAGGTAGTTCCCGGCGGCGAGGACGTCCTTGAGCGCCCGCCGTTCGTCCGCCTGGAGGGCAAAGGTGTAGGTGTTCGCGTTCACGCCGTCCATTCTACCACAACTCCCCTTCCCGCGAAACCCTCCGACCTGGATGGTGGAGAAGTCGAAGGGCAGCACGAGGAACGAGTTGCGCAGCGGCGTCGGCGCTTGGATCGAGCATCAGGATCGTTCTGGTCTTCGTTCTCATCCGTCGCGGAAGAGGTCGTCGAACCCGTTTCGGGGGAACGACTACGGGAGATTCAGGGTTGTCGTCTCGCCGGGGGCGAGCGGGACGGCCGCGCCGGCCCAGCGGAAGACGCCCGGAAGGCCGGGCGGGAGGGCGGCGGTGCCGGCGACGCCGCCGTTTCCGTCGAAGGCGAGGTCGAGCGCGACGTCGCCGCGCGGCGTGGGGGTGCGGGACGCGATCCGGCGCAGGTGCGCCGGCTGCGGCGCGATTTCGACGGCGGCGTAGAACGGCGCCGCGCTGCGGACGCCCGCCACGCCCGTGTGCAGGTGCCAGAGCGGGTGCGAGCCCCAGCCGTGGCAGTCGGAGCGGGAATTCGTGTCCGGGATTTCGAGGATGGTGGAGCAGTGCCAGTCGAGGCAGTCGTGCCAGAAGGTGAGGTTCGAGAAGAACAGGTCCGGACGGCGGAACTTGAAGAAGGTCTCGAAGAGATAGTGCCGGAAATAGATCGAGCAGCGGTGGAGGCGGGGCATGGCCTCCAGCAGCGCCGCGAAGCAGCGCTCCGCCTCTTCGCCGGAAACGACGTCGCCGAGGAGCGCAAGCACCTGCGCGTGCTGCGAGAAGGCGGTGCGGGCCGCGTCGGAGGCGAAGAGCGCCTTCTCGGGGCACCAGAAGGCGGCGCGGATCGCCGCGCGGAGGCGGTCGGCCCGTTCGCGCCAGTGCGCGGCGAGGTGCGTCTGGCCGAGCGCCTCGGCGGAGCGCGCGCCCGACAGGAGCGCGTGCAGGAACTGGAGGTTGATCTCGGCGTTGGGGCGGTCGGAATCGCCGTCGGGCGGGACGCCGTGGTCCCATTCGGGGACCCAGTCGACGAAGTTCCAGCCCTGCGTGGCGCCGAGGAGGCCGTCGGCGTCGGCGAAGTCCTCCATGCCCAGGAGCGTGTGGCAGAGCCCGGGCAGCCGCGCGCGGACGGTGGCGGGGTCGTCGTGGTTCCAGGCCAGGTCGACGAGCATCATCGCCTGGCAGCACGTGAAGGGCAGCGACTCCTGCGTGCCGCGCGTGGGGCAGTTCATCGGGATCTGCCCGTTCTCGCGGCGGTCGGCGTCGTAGAGCGCAATCGCGTTGCGGACCGCGCGGCGCCCGGTTTCGCCGAAGAGCGTCGCGACGAGATACTGCACGCGGCTGTCCCCCGGATACATCTGCTGCTCGTAGTAGGGGCAGTCGAAGAAGGTCTCGTGCATGCACATCAGGAGCGAACGCTCGCAGACGGGCTGCATGGCCGCGACGAACGGGTCGTCGCACGCGAACGACGCTTCCATCGCCGCCGGGAGGCGCGTCTCGACGAGCGCGACGGACTCGACGCGAAGCGGCTCGTCGGCCGTCTCGAAGGTCAGGCGCACCCAGCGGCCGCAGCGCCACCACGGGGTGGTGAAGCGGGCGCCCTCGCGGCCGTCGGGCAGGAACTCGTCGCCGAAGGACCTCGCCATGTCGAGCCCCTTCCAGGCGGCGCGGTCGCCCTTGTGCCCGTCGGGCCCCGTGAGGCATTCGGCCCAGTCCCAGCGGATGCGCGCGCCGGCGCCGCCGGAGACGCGCAGCTCGGGATAGGCGCAGTAGTAGTCGCCGAGGTCCCAGAGCAGGGTGCGGCGGGTGCGGGCGGGGAACTCGACGTAGCCGTTTCCGGCTGCGCGCAGAACATCCGGGCCGCTCCGGATGGCGCCCGGCGTCTTGCGCTCGCGCATCATGTCCGGGAGGGGAGTGGGGAAGAGCAGCCAGCCCTGCATCCGCAGGCCGGCCCAGGTCTTGACGGGACCGCGCACGACGGCGGCCTCGCGCCACGCGTCCGCGGCCGGCTCCTCGTCGAGGAGCGACGTGCCGCGGACTTCACACTGCGATCCGACGCCGAAGGCGCCGGAACAGCCCTTGTCGGTCATGCGGGTGCCGCCGAGCGGCGCGACGAGCCAGGGCGCCTTGCCGGTGGTGAGCGCGGCATCGTAGGGTCCGGACGCCTTCAGGACGAATCCGCCGCGGATGGAGCGCTGCGCGAGCGGCGCGTGCTCGCCGATCTGCCAGCAGACCGCCTCCAGCCGGTGGCGGCCGGGCGCGAGGCCTTCGACGCGGTAGGCGTGGCAATGCCAGCGGTTGGGGAGGCCGCGATGCGGACCGCGGCCGATCTCCTCGCCGTCGAGAAGCAGGACGAAGCGCTCGTCGGCGGAGACGTCGAGCTCGAGGGCGCCGGCGCCGGGCGCCGCCTCGAAGTCGCGGCGAAATCGGAGGAACGTCTGCGGCGCCCGCGCCAGCGTTTCGGGCGTGGAGCGGGTCTCCGAAAAGACGGCCCCGCCCCAATGGTCGGCGCCCGGCATCCAGATCCAGGCGGCCTCGTCGACGGGCTGCTGCGGAGTGATGCCGGTGTCGCCCCGGAGGGGGCGCTCGGGACGGAAGATGCGGGTCGTGGCGGTTTTCATGGGGAGGGGCGGTCTGTCGGTTTGAGGAACTGGAGGTTGCGCACCCAAAGGGTCAGGCGCGAGCCCTGCGGGTTGGCGCCGACGCGCAGGAGCGTGACGGCGGAGAGGTCGGCGTCCGGCGGGATGTCGACATAGCGTGTCTCCCACTCGTCGGCGCAGCCGCCGAAGACGCCGCGAAGCGAAAGGACCGCCGCGTCGTCCGCCGTCTCCGGCGCGATTTCGCACGCGAAGGCCGCGCAGGCGCCGGGGGCGACGGCGAAGGGCTCGGCGGGAAGTCCGGCGACGGAGGCGCCGGCGGCGCCCCCGACCTCGCGCCCCCGCCAATCCACGAGGCGCCACGCGGAGCCGGGCTCCCCGCCGCGCGCCGCCACCGCCGCGCCCTCCGTGGCGGCATACCCCGGCGCGTCCAGAACCACCGCGGCGGGCGCCGCGGCGGACGCAAGCCAAAGCGCTGCAAGGCCTGCGCGGAAGGACCGATGCTTCTTCATGGATGGATCCGGGGGCGCCGCTCGGCGTAGGGCGTCGAGAAGACGAGGCCGTCGTCGGTGACGAGGTTGAGGACCCAGGCGAAGGCGTCCGCGGGCAGGTCGGCGGAGACCGTGCCGGACGCGGCGTCGAAGTCCTCCAGGACGCGCGACTCCCACCGACGCAAGTCCCATCGGACATCCGCGCCGTCAGCCGTCCACAGCAGTTCGGCGCGCGCGATCGTCCTCCCGTTCGCTTCGAACGGCGCGGAGACGCGGCCATCCGCGACCCGGCTTTCGCCAACGCGCACGACATCTGCGCCGCCCTTTGCGTAGTGGTTGGCGAAGGCCAGGATTTCGCGCGGTCCCTCGCCGGGTTCGCCGTGGGCGTGCATCATCCGCAGATGCGTGGAGAAGACATGGGGCACGAGCGCGAGGGCGGCGCTGCGCCGGACGCGGTCGAGCGAGAAGGCGAAATCGTTCGTGCCGTCCACCCACAGCATCGGGCACTTCGCGAGGGGGAGGAACACGCAGGGATCCCACAGCGACGCCCACTTCGCGGAGAGGGGCTGACCCGCGGAGATGCCGCCCGGCTCGTGGTTGAAGCCGCAGCCGTAGACCGGCGCGGCAAAGCGGAGGCGGTCGTCCGCCGCCGCGAGAATGCACGAGAGGAATCCGCCCCACGAAACGCCCGTCAGGCCGATGCGACCCGCATCGACGCCCGGCAGGGAGCGCAGGAACGAATGACTGCGCAGGACGGCCGCCACCGCATGGTAGACCCACTGCGTGCGCTCCGGCTCCTCGGCGCATTCGATGCGCCCCCAGCCGCGCGGGCCTCCCTCGGGGTTCGCGAGCCAGGTTCCCTCGGCGGTGCGAATCGGCAGGGCGCCGCAGGTGTCGACGCAGACGGCGGCATAGCCGCGCCGCACCCACATCCGCACCCATTCCGGGTAGGCCGTGCCCGCTCCGCCATGGACGAGGATGATGCCCGGCGCCGGCTTGTCGGGCGAGGCCCCGTCCGGAACGCCGTAGAAGGCGAAGCACCAGGTTTCACGTCCGCGGAACGGCTCGCCTTCGAGCCAGATCGGCGTGACCTCGGAATTGAACTCCTCGGGCCAGCGCCGGACGCGGGGCGGCTCGCGCAGGCGCGCCAAGTCCCAGATTGCGGATGGATCGCGGAGCGCGGGAATCGAATCGGTGTTGTTCATGGGGAGGGATGCAAAAGGCGGCGCGGTGGGAAGGGGAGCCGGCGGGAGCGGGGCGTCCGTCGGCGCGGAAACAGTGCGGAGACTCGCTCATGGTTCCATCGGGGAGCGGCGGAAGCCGGCGGGCTGGCCGTGTTCGATCTCGCGCCCCGGCGGCAGGAACACCCATGTGTTGCGCAGCAGCGGAATCCGCGCGTCGGCG
Source organism: uncultured Verrucomicrobiota bacterium (assembly GCA_946612175.1). Taxonomy (GTDB): domain Bacteria; phylum Verrucomicrobiota; class Kiritimatiellia; order RFP12; family UBA3636; genus UBA3636. The sequence goes on along the minus strand of CAMOEO010000054.1, from coordinate 2,495 downwards.
TCGGCGAGGAACCCGGGCTCGCGGCCGGATTCGAGGACGAAGAAGAGCCGGGCCAGCGGCATGCGGCTGGTCCAGCGGCCCGTCCACTCCCCGGTGTACACGGGGCCGAAGTCGATGTGCGCGGCGGCCGCGAGCGCCGCGAAGGCGTCGTCGCGCCGCGCGGTGGCGTCGGCGCGGCCCTCCGGCGCGTCGCAGCTCTCGCGCGGCGCCGGTCTCGCGGCGGCGGGCGCGATCCTGGCCTCGGCTTGGTTCATGGCGGGGATTATAGCTCCTTGCGCGCCCTACCGCAAGCCGCAGACCTTGAGACCAGGGCCGACGGCCAGGCGTCGTTGACGGAGGAGTGGATTTCGAATAAAATCGGGTGCCATCTGCCATGACACGGAAACGCTTCCACCTCGAACGTCCGCCGCTCTTCACGGCGATCTTCTGCGACGATTCCGTCGCGGCCCTCTCGCGGCAGGCCCGGGCGGCCTGGTACGCCGGCGCCGCCTGCATCGACGTGATGGGCGACCTCTTCGACAAGTCCCCGCGCGAGTGGACACGCAAGCCCTCGGCCGTCGCCCGGCAGAAACGCCTCATCACCAGAATCCACGACGCCGGAGCGCAGGCCATCCTGTCGTCGCACCCGCTCTGCTTCCTGGAGCCGGAGGAGGTCCTCGCCCAGCTCAAGGACTTCGAAAGGCGCGGCGCGGACGTCGTGAAGCTCGTCCAGACGGCCGACACGGAGGGGGAGTTCCTCGCCGCCGTCCGAGCGACCCTCCTCTGCCGGCGCGAGCTCAGGACCCCGTTCGTCCATCTCGTTTCCGGCGCATTCGGCGACCTGCACCGCTTCCTCGCGCCCACGCTCGGCGTCGCCCTCACCTTCGCCACCCTCGGCCCGGACGGCGCCTTCACGATGCCCCAGCCGCCTCTCGCCAACCTCCGGGGCGTCTTCGACAACCTCCGCTTCGCCCTGCCATGAAAACCATCGACCTCGACTACGAAAACAAGGTCGCCGTCCTGACCGGCGCCGCCTCGGGAATGGGGCTGCTTGCATCGAAGGAGCTCGCCGCCGCCGGCGCGAAGGTCGTGATGTGCGACGTGGACGCCGAGGCGCTGGAGCGCGAGGCGTCCGCCCTCGCGGCCGACCCCGCCGTCGCCCGGGCCGGCGGCGAGGCGGCGCCGTGCCGCTGCGACGTCCGCCGCTGGGAGGACGCGCAGGCCGCCGCCGCGCTGGCCCTGGACCGCTTCGGCCGCCTGGATCTTCTCTTCAGCTTCGCCGGCGGCAACGAGGCGCGAGTCTGCAAAAGCCCGGTGCCGTTCTACGAACAGCCCCGCGAGGTGATCGACTGGGGCCTCGACGTCAACCTCCGCGGCCCGGTCTACATGGCCCGCGCCTGCATGCCCGCCATGGTCGAGCAGAAGAGCGGCGTCATCTGCCTCCTCGGGTCCGTGACGGGCTTCGAGGGGGACGGCAACGGCTCGATGTACGGGACCGCCAAGAGCGGTCTCTTCAACTTCGCGAAGGGACTGGCCAAGGCAGGCGCGCCGCATGGCGTCCGCGCGTTCTGCGTCTCGCCGGGACCGGTTCTCACGCGCCCCGGCATGGCGAACATAAAGACGCTCCTCGGCCGCGCCGCCGATCCGTCGGAGATCGTCGACTTCCTTCTCTATCTGGCTTCCGGGAAGGGGGCGTTCGTCACCGGCTCGAACCATGTCGTCGACGGCGGCCGCCTCTGCCTCTCCCTCTGACGGCCCGAGCGCTCGCGGACGATCCGCCTTGGAGCTGGCGGCGGCTACCACGGGAGCGCGGCGTCGGCGGCGATGGCCTCCAGCTGCGCCCGCGCGCAGTCGGTGGTGACGCTGTCCGCGCCGCGGCAGAAGGCGAGGAGAGTCTTCATGGGGTGGTTCACGACCCAGGCGTGGAATTCGAATCCGGCATCGTGGACGGCGCGGATGTAGGCCTCGTCGTGGATGGCCGGGTCGAAGTGCATGTCCACGCCGTCGGCGCCGATGCGTCGCAGCGTGGCGGCGACATCCGCCGGCGAAACCGCGTCGCCCCGCGCGTTGCGCGTCTCGGAAAGCCAGAAGACCTTGTACTGCGGCAGACGCTTCTTGAGCGCGGCGCAGACGTCCGCGTGGAAGGAGATGAAGAGGACGTTGCCGGCGTGGGCGCGGCGCTGCGCGGCGAGGACGCGGGCGATGGGCTCGACGGCCTCCGGTCCGGCCTTGACCTCGAGGTAGATGCGCCGGCCGTCGCGCGCCAGTTCCAGCACCTCCTCCAGCAGCGCGGGGCGGGTTCCCTCGAAGCGCGACCCCTTCCACTTGCCCCAGCCTCCGACGTCGAGGCGGGAGAGTTCGTCCCACGTCGCCTCGGCGCACTTGCGGGAATCCGCGCCGCCGGTGGTGCGCGAGAGGTCGCCGTCGTGGAAGGTGAAGAGCCGCCCGTCGCGAGAGAGGTAGAGGTCGCATTCGAAGCCGAAGCCGCGCTCCACCGCCATGCGGTAGGCGGGGAG
>CAMOEO010000053.1 GCA_946612175.1 uncultured Verrucomicrobiota bacterium | reverse complement strand
TAAAAGTTCTCCGTCGCGATTTGGGTAACAGGAATTATGGCGCAACGCGCAGGCGCCAAAAACGACTTGTCACGACAATCCATTTGTGCTATCTTTCGCTCTGTCGCACCGCGCATGGGACAACATCCCTCCCGTGGGCCAGCCGGAAGCCAAAGGCCACAGCCTGAAGTGAAAGGCCCGCGACAAGACAAACGATTTGCAGTCTGCAAACAGTCGCCCGACGGAAACCTGAGAATCTTCCACTTCTGGCCGACGCGTTGCAGGGGTGCGCGCCCCGGGCGCGCTTCTCTCCGTGTTCACCCAGAAAGGCTTCTCAGGGCCCCCGTCGGGAGACACCGAAGAGAGGCGCCTTCTTTGCCTTGGCCGTTTCTTCGGTTTTTAACCCAAGGCAAGAGAAGTCGAAATGCCCCTCATCGAAGTTCTCCATTGGGACGCCCCGCCGAAGGTGTTCGCCTATCGGTATCCAAACTGCCAGTTGACGACGAGGTCTCAGTTAATTGTCCAAGAGGCCCAAGAGGCCGTTCTGGTCAAGGAAGGCCAGTTTCTCGGTCCGTTCGAAGCGGGACGGCATGTTCTCGACACGAAGAACTACCCGATTCTCACATCGTTCGCCGCAACGCTCGTTTCGGGAGGACTTTCGCCCTATACGGCCGAGGTCTGGTTCGTTAATCTGGCAATCCCTCTTAACGTCAAATGGGGAACATCCGACCCGATCCAACTCGAAGATCCAAAATACCATATCATGCTTCCGGTTCGGGCATTCGGACAGTACGGCGTGCAAATTGAGGACTCCGTCCGCTTTCTCGAGAAACTGGTCGGACGAATGCCGGCGTTCACGGAGAAGACGCTCAGTGACTATTTCCGCGGGTTCATGCTCACGCGCGTAAAAGACTGCATCGCGAAGTATCTGGTCGACAAAGACTTCTCGATTCTCCAGATTGCAAGCCGGATGAGCGAAATCTCGGAAGCAATCGAGAAGCCGTTTGCGGAAGACATTGCGGACTATGGCGTCAAGCTCGTTTCGTTCCGTGTTAACTCGATCACGACGGACGAACGGGACCCGGCCGTCCAGAAGCTCAAGGCCGCATTGGCGAAGAAGGCCGAGATGTCCATCCTCGGCTACACCTACCAGGAAGAACGTTCGTTTAACGTGATGGACCATGCGGCTTCCAACGAAGGAAACGGCGCGGCGGGAACCATGATCGGAACCGGCGTCGGGCTCGGTGTCGGGCTCGGCATCGGCGATCGCATCCGGAACGCGGCGTCGGCGGTCGACGGCGCATTGTTCGGGCAACCGGCGCAATCGGTCCGTCCGGTCGCTCCGGTTGCGGTTTCTCCGGTTCCGTATCCGGCGGTGGCTCCGTCGCCATCGGCCCCATTCGCCCCGTCCTGTCCGAAATGCGGATCGGCCCTTCTTCCCGGCGCGAAGTTCTGTCCCTCGTGCGGATGCAATCTGCAACCGCCGCAGACGGCCTGTCCGTCCTGTGGAAAGCCTGTTCCGAACGGGGTGAAATTCTGTCCGGAATGCGGTTCAGCGATGACGGCGAAGTGTTCCGGCTGTGGTGCGGAACTGTCTCCCGGCACGAAGTTCTGTCCGGCTTGCGGGACGAAGGCCTGATCGACGAAAGGAGTTCGACATGAAAAACATTTCCACCCGCGCCCGCGTTCTATTTCTCGGTGCCATTGCCGTCGCCGTCACACTCTGCGTCGCGTTCGTCGCCGATCCGGCGCCGCACGGACCGAAGTTCGGAACGGAACTGGCGTTTCTGGTCCTGTCCGAAATCCTCGCGACCTTGTCGCTCGGCATCGTCATGGAAAAGGACGATACCGTGCTTCCTCTCGGGGCGGCCTTTGTCCCGGTCTCGGTCGGCTACGTCCTATTCGTTCTGCTAATGGCCCCCGTCGGAGCCTTCGCCGAGTTATCCACATCGGGTTATCTCTGCATCCATCTCGTCGGGTTGGCCGTTGCCGTTGCCTTGGCGGTGTTCATCGACATGGGCGAACGTCATGTCCGTGTCCAGGATGTCCAGGACCGCGCCATGCTCGTCCCAAAGAAGACCTTCGTCGCCGAAGCGCGCGTGGCGATGGAAGAGGCGAGATCCCGGTTTCCGGAACGGAAGGATCTGCTTTCCCTGGCGGAGAAGCGCGTCGAGGATCTCCGTTTTGCGGCCTCTTCCAGGCCTGGCTCAGAGGACGTGGACGACGAACTCGCCGCCGCCGTCACGGAACTTTCGCGCAGCGCTTCCGAAGGCGATGAAAAGGGTTTCGAATCCGCCTTGCGTGAAGTCGATCGGCGCCATCGCGTCCGGCAGATAAAGATCAAGTCTCTTTGACCGTTTTCCCCAACCAACCCGACCGGACGCCGTCCGCGTCAAAACAACAAGAAAAACAAGAACATGAACTGCGAATACTGCGGCGCGGCGCTTCCCGCGAATGCATCGAACTGCCCTGCCTGCGGCGCGGCCGTTTCACGTCCCGTCGTCTCCGCGCCGGTCACCTACGCGGCCCCCGGCGCAGGTCCGGCGATTCCGAACTACATGGTCTGGTCGATTCTGGCGACCCTCTGCTGCTGCTTGCCGACGGGTATTGTCGCAATCATCAATTCCAGCAAGGTGTCGACATTCGTGGCACAAGGGGACTATGCTAACGCCCAGGCCTCTTCGGCCAAGGCAAAGCAATGGTGCATCTACTCCATCATCGGCTTTGTCGTCCAATTCTTCCTGGGCGTTCTCCTCGGGGCTATTTCAGAATAATGGATTCCGCCAAGCGGAAACGGTTTCCCGCGGGCGCGGTCGCATTGGCCCTGCTCGCGGGAGTCGTTTTCATCCTCCACTTCGTCGATCCGGTCGAAACGGTCGGATTTCCGCGTTGTCCTGTCTTCGTCTCGACGGGACTTCAATGTCCGGGATGCGGAACGGCGCGAGCGCTCCGGGCTCTTGCGCACGGAGACATCCGGGCTTTCCTCCGATACAACGCTGTTCTCCTGTTCGCCATTCCCCTTCTGGCGGCACTCGCAGTCCGTCCGAATTGGGCGTTGAATCCCGCACTCGGTCGCGTCGTCGTCGGCACGACCATTGCATGGACGGTTCTCCGAAACTTGTTTCCGACCTGGTAAACGAATCACGAAGACGGCCATTGACCTCACCGGGTTGGGATGGGGCCGCGCTTCCGGCGCGGGAACAGGGGAGAAGGATAACAGAAGCGGGGCGGGATGTCTACGGGCTTTTCGAGGCGGGATCGCCGGGCGCCGTGGGCTTGACCGCAGGGCAGACTGGCGCGGCGCCGGCCGCGATCTCCGCCAGCGCCGCGTCCATGTCCGCGCGGCGCGCCTCGTGGGTGATCACGATCACCTGCGCTAAGCCCGCGGGGACGGGCGCGGGGAAGACAAGAAGGAACGGGCCGCCGGCGCCTTGCGGCGCGGCGGCCCGGGAGAGCGGGCGGGGCGGCCCCGCCCGCGGCTCGGGGCGGCGGGTTAGGCGAGGCCCTTGGCCTTGAGCGCCTTCTTCGCGCGGAGCGGGCGCTTGAGGAGCGTCCGGATCTCGATCGGCTGGAGCTTGTCGGCCGTCTCCTGGGAGACGCCGAGCGCGACGAGGCGCTTCTTCTGCTCCTTCTGGCGGCGGGCGCGCTCGGCCGGCGTCTTCTTGGGACGGCGGACGTGCTTGATGCGTTCGACGTGGTCGTGGGACTGCAGGGACATGGCGTTGGCTCCTTACTTGGCTTCGGCGGGTTCCGCGGAGGCGGGCGCCTCGGCTTCCTTCTTGGCGACGGGCTCGTTCACCCAGGAGAGGACGGCCATCTCCGTGCCGTCGTGGGCGCGCTGGCCGAGCTTCACGATGCGGGTGTAGCCGCCGTGGCGGCCTTCCTGCATGGGGACGATCGCGGAGAAGAGCTCCTTCACGGCGGCCTCGTCGCCGAGGACGGCGGAAGCGCGGCGGCGCGCGTTGATGTCGCCCTTGCGGGCGACGGTGACGAGCTTCTCGGCGAGCTGGCGGGCGACCTTGGCCTTGCGGGCGGAGGTGCGGATGGACTTCGCCTTGATCAGGCCGACGACGAGCATCGAGACGAGCGCCTCGCGGTGCGACTTCGACCGGCCGAACTTGACGTTGTTTCTCTTGTGGCGCATGGGGGACCTTTCGGAATGCGGCTATTCTTCGTTGTTCTTGAGCAGGGCCGGGTCGACCTTCATGCCGAGCGAAAGGCCCATCTGGGCGAGCTTGTCCTTGATCTCGAGCAGGGACTTGCGCCCGAAGTTGCGGAACTTCAGCATGTCGGACTCCTGCTTCTGGCAGAGTTCGCCGACCGTGGTGATGTTCGCGTTGTTGAGGCAGTTGGCGGAGCGCACGGAGAGCTCGATCTCGTTGACCGAGAGCGCGAACTTCGCGGCGAGGTCCTCCTGCGAGGCGACCGTGTCGACGGGCTCCGGGGCGGGCGCGGACGTGTCCTTGCTGTAGCCGGCGAAGACGTCGAGGTGCTGGCGCAGGATGTCCGCGGCGCGCACGAGCGCGTCGTCCGGGTCCACGCGACCGTCGGTCGTGATCTCCAGCGTCAGCCGCTCGTAGTCGGTGTGCTGGCCGACGCGGCGGTTGGAGACGTCGAAGTTCACGCGGGTGACCGGCGAGTAGATGCGGTCGAGCGGGATCACCCCGATCTCCGTCTGGCGGGAGCGTCCGGCGGGGTCGTTCGGGTCGGGCTCCCACGTCGCCGGGCAGAAGCCGCGGCCGCGGGTCACCTTGACCTCGAGCTCGAACTCGCCCTCGGCGTTCACCGTGGCGATGTGGTGCGAGGGGTTGAGCACCTCGACGCCCGCGCTCTCGGCCGCGAGGTCCGCGGCCGTGACCACGCACGGGCCCTTGCGCTTGACGTGGATCGTCTGCGGCTCCTCGGAGCGGACCTTCAGCAGGACCTTCTTGAGGGCGAGGACGATCTCGGTCATGTCCTCCTTCACGCCCAGCAGCGAGTAGAACTCGTGCGGGACCTGGACGGGGACGACCTTGCCTTGCTCGTCCTTCGCGAGGCCGTGGATCTTGACGGACGAAATCGCGCACCCCTCGATCGAGGAGAGCAGCACGCGGCGCAGCGAGTTGCCGATCGTGCGCGCGTAGCCGATTTCGAACGGTTCCGCGATGTAGCGCCCGAACGTGGCCGTCGCGGAGGACTCCTCCTTGACGACGCGGCCGGGCATCTCGAAATCATTGAGGCGAATGGGCATATCTCTTCTTCCTTGTTTCCCCGCCCGGCGGCGCCGCGTGCACGCGGCGCCCCGGCCGGGGGTGTTGGCTGGATGGGGAGGGGGACCGCCTTGCGGCGGCGCCCGCCTAGCGGGAGTAGAGCTCGACGACCGTCTGCATGTCGATCGTCTCGGGCACCTCGGACGCCTCGGGGGCGCGGGTGAACGTGCCCGTCTTCGAGGCCTCGTCGAACTCGAGCCAGTCGCAGGCCTTGGCGCGCGGGTTCTTGAGGGAGTCGACGACGGCCTCGAGGTTGCGGTCGCGCTCGCGGATGCCGATCTTCTGGCCCGGCTTCACGATCACCGACGGAACGTTCACGACGCGCCCGTCGAGCTCGACGTGGCGGTGCGTGACGAGCTGGCGGGCGGCCGGCCGCGTCGGCGCGAGGCCCAGGCGGTAGACGATGTTGTCGAGGCGGCTCTCGCAGAGCTGGAGAAGGATCTCGGCCGTGTTGCCCTTGCGGGCGCGGGCGATCTCGTAGAAGCGGCGGAACTGCTTCTCGAGCATCCCGTACACGTACTTCGCCTTCTGCTTCTGCAGCAGCTGGTTGCCGTAGTCCGACACCTTCTTGCGGTGCGTCTTGTTCGCCGGGCCGTGCTGCCCGGGGGGGAAGTTGCGGCGGTCGAGGTACTTGTCGGGGCCGTAGAGCGGCTCCCCGAAACGACGCGAAATCTTGGTCTTGGGACCGGTGTAGCGAGCCATGTTAGACCTTCCTTCTCTTGCGCTGGCGGCAGCCGTTGTGCGGAATCGGCGTGATGTCCTTGATCACGGAGACGGCCATGCCGGAGTTGGCGATCGCGCGGATGGCCGACTCGCGGCCGGAGCCCGCGCCCTGGACGAGGATCTCCACCTCGTGCATGCCCTTGGCGATCGCCGCCTTCGCGCACTCCTGCGCGACGAGCGTGCCCGCGAAGGCCGTGGACTTGCGGGAGCCCTTGAAGCCGGCCTTGCCGGCGGAGCTCCACGCGAGCACGTTGCCGCGCGCGTCCGTGATGCAGCACTGGGTGTTGTTGAACGACGCCGTGATGTGCGCCACGCCGGCCGGGATCGAACGGCGGCGCTTCTTCGCGTCTTCCGCGACGGGGGCCTGCGCCTGCAGCACGTCGCCCATCACGATCTTCATCGCGTCGGACGGCTCGGGCGCCGCGGGCGCCGCCTTCTCGACGGGAGCGGGCGCCTCGGCCTCGGGGGCTTTGTTCTCTTCTGCCATGTTGGGTTCCTTCGGTTGCAAAGGTTACTTGGCGTTCTTCATCGCGTTGCGCTCCGCCTTGTCGCGGACCGCGCCCACCGTGTGCTTCGCGCCCTTGCGGGTGCGGGCGTTGGTGCGCGTCCGCTGGCCGCGGACCGGAAGGCCCTTGCGGTGGCGGGTGCCGCGGTAGCTGCCGATGCTGATCAGGCGGCGGATGTTCTGCGAGACCTCGCGGCGGAGGTCGCCCTCCACGTGGAAGTTCGCCTCGATCACCGCGATGATCGCGCGGATCTCGTCCGCCGTCAGCGTGTTCGCGCGCTTGCCCGGGTCGATCTTCGTCTGCTCCAGGATGAACTTGGAGCGCGTCGGCCCGATGCCGTGGATGTAGCGCAGCGAAATCTCGATGCGCTTGTTGTCCGGGATGTCGATACCCATTAGACGCGGCATAGTCTTTCTCCTTAGCCCTGCCTCTGTTTGTGACGCGGATTCGTGCAGATGACCCGCACGATCCCCTTGCGGCGAACGATCTTGCACCGTTCGCACAACCGTTTGACTGAACTGCGCACCTTCATCGGTGGTCTTTCTCCGTTAGGGTTGAAAAGCGAGGGCAGAGAATAGCAGAACCGGAAACGAAAAGCAAGCGGAAATTCAAGATTTTTCAAAAAAAATTTTCATTCGCGATTCTTTCGGCCCTCCATTGGATGATTTTTGACGATTCGTATTGATGAATTACAAAATTCGTCATTGAATTTCCTTTTTCGGTATTGATAATTTACTTTGAATATCGATTTCGTTCATTTTCCAAAAAGCGCTTTCTCTCGCCCCCCGTTTGTGGTAGGCTTTCCCCATGCACGCTTCCCCTCTCGCCATCGGCATCGACGCCAGCACGCAGGGCGTCAAGGCCCTCGCCCTCGGCCCGGACGGCCCGGAGGCCCTCGCGGCCGTCCGCTTCGCCGACGACCTCCCCTCCTTCGGCGCCCCCGAGGGCTTCGTCCCCGACCCCGACCCCGCCGTCCGCCGCGCCCCGCCCGCGATGTGGGAGGAGGGCGTCCGCCTCGCGCTGGAACGCCTCGGCGCGGAGGCCGACCTCTCCCGCGCCGCGTGCGTGGCGGGGTCCGCCCAGCAGCACGGCCTCGTGCTCTCCACCGCCCGCGGCGAACCCGTCGCCCCCCTCGCCCCTATCTGGATGGACCACTCCACCGGCCCCGAGTGCGCCGCGCTCGAGGCGCGCTTCGGCGCCGCGCTCCGCGCCCGCACGGGCAGCGCCGCGACGGAGCGCTTCACCGGCCCGCAGGCGCGCAAGGCCGCCCGCGAGGATCCCGCCGCCTGGGCGCGCGCGGAACGCGTGCACTGCATCGCCTCCTGGCTCAACTCCCGCCTCGTCGAGGGCGGCGACGCACCCTGCGACCCCGGCTCCGCCTCGGGACAGAACCTGATGGACCTCGCCGCGCGCGCCTGGGACCCGGAGATCGCGGAGTTCACCGTCCCGGGCCTCGCCGCGAAGCTCCCGCGCATCGTCCCCTCCGACGCCGTCTCCGGCGCCCTCGCCCCCGCGTTCGCCGTCGGCGGCCTCCGCGCCGGGACGCCCGTCCTCGTCTGGTCCGGCGACAACCCCGACAGCCTCCTCGGCATGGGCTGCGCCGCGCCCGGCGAGGCCGTCGCGAGCCTCGGGACGAGCGACACGTTCTTCGCCGCGCTCGACGCCCCGCGCACCGATCCGGACGGCTTCGGCAACGTCTTCTGCACCTCCGCCGGCGGCTACATGAGCCTCTCCTGCTTCACCAACGGCGCGCTTGCGCGCGACCGCGTCCGCCGCGAGGCCGGCGTCGACTGGGCCGGCTTCGACGCCGCGCTCGCCGCCACCGCCCCCGGCGGCGGCGGCCGGCTGCTCCTGCCGTGGTTCTCCCCCGAGTCAGTGCCGCGCGTCGCGCGCGCGGGCGCCCGCCGCAGCTATGCCTCCGCAGCCCCGGCCGACGAGATCCGCGCCCTCTGCGAGGGACAGGCCCTCGCGATGCGCCTCCACGCCGGCTGGATCGGCTCGTCCTTCCGCCGCCTCGGCGTCACCGGCGGCGGCTCGAAGTGCGCGGGCTTCCTGCGCATCCTCGCCGATGTCTTCCAGGCGCCCGTGGAGCGGCTCAAGTCCTCCGAAACCGTCGCCCTCGGCGCGGCGATGCGCGCCTGGTCGCACCTCTCGGGCGAACCCCTACCCTCCCTCGCCACCCGCCTCTGCCGCCCCGCCGCACGCATGGAGCCGGACCCCGCCACGGCCCCCGTCTACGCCGACGCCCTCTCCCGCTACGCCGTCTTCGAGGCCGCCGAGGCCCCTCGCCCCTAGCCTGCATTCCCCCCGCTCCGGGCCCGCCCGTCCCGGGCGCGTCCCCGTCCGCGACCGAATCCGAATCGCCGTTCCGGCGCGGTTGAACCGGAACGGGGTTTGTGGTATGCTTTGCGATGCTTTTCCGTTCCCGTTCCCATGACCGATTTCGACCCCATCGCCCCGACCGATTCCGGGCTTCCGCAGGATGACGGTCCGCCGGCGCCGGTCCGCTTCGCCGGCCGCCCGCCCGCCGTCGTCTGGCGCGTTGTCTCGATCCCGTTTCTGCTTTTCGCCACCGTCTCGATCCTTTCCCTCGCCTCCTACCACTCCGCCGATGTCCCCTGGGTCTGCGCCCCGCCGACCCCGGTCGCCGTCAACTGGATGGGGCGCGCCGGCGCCTTCCTCGGCTACGCCCTGCTCCTGACCTTCGGCCTGCCCGCCTTCCTCGTCCCCCTGTTCGCGGCCGCCCTCGGCCTGCCCATGCTCCTCGGGCGCCACGTTCGCTGGCGCCCGCTCTGGGCGCTGCTGCTGCTGCTCGACCTCTGCGCCCTCGCCCAGCATCTCAGCGAGCCCCTGGCGTCGCTCCTCGCCTCTCCGCGCTTCAACCTCGCCCCCAACGCCGGCGGCGGCATCGGCTGCCTGCTCGCCCATCCGCAGATGCCCGTCGTCCAGTGGCTCGGCGCGGGCGGCGCCACCGTCGTCTACGGGGTGCTCGCCGCCGTGTTCGCGCTCCTCTTCGTGGGGCCGGGATTCCTCTTCCGCGCCTGGGCCGAGCGCCGCGAACGCCGCGAGGCCCTCCTCCGGGAGGCGGAGGAGCGCGCCATCGACGCCCGCTCCGAGCTGGAGGCGGACGATTCCTCCGCCGAGGAGGCCCGCGCGCGCCGCCAGGCCCGCAAGGCCGCCGAGCGCGCCCGCCTCGAGGAGGAGCGCGAGAAGGAAGAGGCACGCCGCCTCGAGGAGCGCGAGGCCGCCGCCGCCGCCAAGGAGCTCGCCCGCGAAGCCAGGGAGGCCGAACGGCGCCGGCAGAAGGAGGAGCGTATCGCCGAGAAGGAGCGCCGCCGCGCCGAGAAGGCCGCGGAGAAGGCCCGGCGCAAGGCCGAGCGCGAGGCCCGGCGCCATCGCTCCCCCGACGAGGACGACGACATCTTCGCCGGCGGCCCCCCGCCCGGGGCCCCCTCCGCCCCTCCGGCGGAGGAGCCCGCGCCCGCGGAACCCTCGCCCGGCCCCCTCTTCGAGCCATCCGCAGCCCCGCCGCCCGCCCCCGCCGCGGCCGCCGTCGCCGCCGCGCCCGCGGCCGTCTCCGCCGCGACCCGTCCGGCGCCGACGCCCGCCCCCACGCTCGTCCCTCCGCCGGAGGCCGAGGCCGCCGCCGCGCCCGCGGCCGCCGGCATCCCCGAGCCCGACATCTCGTTCCGCCTCCCGTCCACCGACCTGCTCCATCCCCTCCCTCCCGAGACCGCCGCCGACAACCGCGCCGAGGTCGAGGAGCGCAGCCGCATCATCGAGGACACCCTCGCCGAGTTCCAGCTCCCCGGCGCGGTCGTCCACTTCGTCTGCGGCCCCACGATCACCCGCTACGAGATCAAGCCCGAGCCCGGCGTCAAGGTCGACCGCATCGAGAGCGTCCACAAGAACCTCCAGATGAAGCTCCGGGCCAAGAGCCTCCGCATCATCGCCCCCATCCCCGGCAAGGACGTCGTCGGCATCGAGGTCCCCAACATCAAGTCCCGCCCGGTCCCCCTCCGCGGCATCGCCGAGAGCCCGGAGTGGAAGGCCGCCGTCCGCAAGATGGCCCTGCCCATGCTGCTCTCGCGCGACATCGACGGCGCCCCGGTCATCGCCGACCTCGCGAAGATGCCCCACATGATCGTCGCGGGCACCACCGGCTCCGGCAAGTCCGTCACCCTCAACGGCATCCTCGCCGGCTGGCTGCTCTCCCGCACGCCCGACCAACTCCGGCTCGTCCTCGTCGACCCCAAGCGCGTCGAGTTCACCCCCTACGCCGACATCCCCCACCTCGTCGTCCCCGTCATTACCGAGGCCCCCAAGGTCGCCGTCTGCCTCCAGTGGGCGGTCAAGGAGATGGACCGCCGCCTCAAGCTCTTCCAGAAGGTCGGCGTCCGCAACATCTCCGCCTACAACTCCCGCCCCCCCGAGCGCCAGGCCTCCCTCTTCGGCGACGCCCCCGAGGGCTCCGAGTTCCCCCGCACCCTCCCCTACGTCGCGATCGTCATCGACGAGATGTCCGACCTCATGATGCTCGCCGGCGCCGACGTCGAGCCCCGCGTCGTCCGCCTCGCCCAGCTCGCCCGCGCCGTCGGCATCCACCTCATCATCGCCACGCAGCGCCCCGACGTCAAGGTCATCACCGGCAAGATCAAGGCCAACTTCCCCGCCCGCATCGCCCTCAAGGTCTCCTCCGCCATCGATTCGATGACCATCATCGACCAGGGCGGCGCCCAGTCCCTCATCGGCCGCGGCGACATGCTCTTCCTCGACCCCGGCTCCCCCTCCGGCCTCCAGCGCTCCCAGAGCTGCTGGATCGACGACGAGGAGATCGCCGCCCTCACCCAGTGGTACCGCGACCAGGGCGGCCCGCTCTACGTTCCCGACATCAAGGCCAAGCTCGACAAGATCAAGGTCAAGGACGCGGGCGACGACTTCAAGACCTTCGAGGCCGAGGACGGCGGCGGCTCCGAGGGGGAGGGCGGCGACGCGCCCGAGGACGACGAGGAGGCCCTCCTCCAGAAGTGCCTCGACGTCATCGTCTCCTCCGACCGCGCCTCCACCTCCATGCTCCAGCGCAAGCTCCGCCTCGGCTACAACAAGGCCGCCCGCATCATGGACGAGCTCGAGCAGCGCGGCTGCATCGGCCCCGCCAACGGCTCCGCCCCCCGCGACATCCTCCGCTCCACGCTCCACGACCCCTCCGAGGCCGCCGACGGCGACGCCGGCGACGGCGACGACCCCGCCACCGACGACGATTCCGGCGAATAGCCCCGCCAACCCACCCCAACCCCTCCCACGCCATGTCACTCGGCGAAACCCTCCGCTCCGCTCGCGAGGCCCTCGGCCTCTCCGTCGAAGACATCAAGAACTCGACCCAGATCATGACGCGCCAGATCGCCGACCTGGAGAACGAGGACTTCTCCTCCTTCGCGGATCCGATCTACGTCAAGGGCTTCGTCCGGCTCTATGCCCGGACGGTCGGCCTCGACCCCGCCCCCCTCCTCCGGGAGCTCTCCGAAATCTCCCTCAAGAGCCATCACGGCCGCGCCCCCTCCCCCGCCCCGGCGGTCGCACCCCTCGACACCCCCGCCCCCCTTGCCAAGGTGGTCGCCTCCGCTCCTGCACCCGCGCCGGCTCCCGCACCGGCTCCCGCGCCTGCCCCGGCGTCTGTCCCCGCACCTGCCCCCGCCGGCGACACCCTTCCCCTCGGC
>CAMOEO010000052.1 GCA_946612175.1 uncultured Verrucomicrobiota bacterium | reverse complement strand
GCTCGTCGAGTTCGCGGTCAAGTCCTCGCAGAACAACTGGCAAGTCGCCCGACGTCCGCGCGCCACGCCATGTTGCCGCAAAGGGGGCAGGATTCTGCGCGAGACCACGGCGGCCAGGCCTCCGGCCATTCCACCGAATTCTCACGGCCGAAAACACCACCAAATTCTACGTATGATTCACCGCTATGGAAGCGGAGAATCACACAAGTTTAAAACACGGTCGGCGAATGGACGCGGAGATCGCCCGGAGCCGTGATTCGGACCGGACGGCGAAGTTGCAGCGGGCGTGGGCGGGCGGGGAGCATCCGGGGCGCCGCAAAAGTGGGGAATGTCCAGAACGGAAACGGGCCTTGCCTTTTCGGGCGGATTCGTGGACAATGTGACGCCGTCAACGGATGCGACCATGACAACGGACGTTACGCCCCCGCCTCCCCGAGCCCGAAGTCCTCGCCCCGCGCGCGGCATCCTCCTCGCCGCGGCCGCGGCTGGACTCGCGCTCGCCGCCGCCCTCTACGCGGCGTTTCCTTCGCCGCCTCGCGCCGGGGGCGTCGTTTCCCTGCGGCAGGTCCGCATCGAGCCCGGCGCCCGCGCGCCGCTTGTCCGGCGCGTCTACGCGCTTTCCAACGGACTCGACCGCCCCCTCGCCTTCTATCCGCCCGACGTCCATGCGCCATTGTTCCGTTTCGAAACGTTCGTCACGAACAGCATGTTCCGCCAGGGAACCTGGGAGAGCCGCGGGGAGGCTCCCGTCGAGTATCTCCCGGCGCCGGTCTGGATCCGGCCCGGCAAGACGGTCGAATTCAAACTGGACCTCCCTGACGACCGTCGTCCGCGGCGGCTCTCGGTCCCGCTCTTCGGAAACGCCCCGTTTCGGAAGCGCTGCGCGGCCGTCGCCTTCTCGGACGGCCCCCGGCCCGCCGCCTCGCGCTCCGATCCGACGCCCGGATTCTGGGAATCCGCCGCCGGGATGGACGGCAAAACGCCGTCCGTCGAATGCGACGCCTCCGGAGGCTGGCTCCTCGACGGCCGGGCAGCGACGCCGGACGACGTCCGCGCGTTTCTGCATGACGTTACAAGACGCGTCCTCCCGCTTGGCGTTCGGATCGCCGCGGACGACGCCGCGCCTCTTTCGTCCGTCGACACAATCCTCCACCTCTGCGCCAGGGAGCCGCTCGAAAGCTGCCTTCCCGTGCGAGACGGGTTCGTTCCCCTTACGAACCCGATGGGGGAGGAGTGGCGGCTCGGGAACTTCGTCGACAAGGACGATTGGGAGAAGCCGGATCCGGCCGATCCGTTCGCGCCGGCCGTGGTCGTCCTCACCGCGGGCTCGTTTTCCGTCAACGGCGAACCCTGCGACGAATCCGACCTCCCCGCCCGCATCGCCGCGGCAAGCGAGGACGGCGTCCGCGCGATGACCGTCTTCTTCGGGACGTCCGGGACCCGCTACCGGGAGCTGCGCCTCGTCCTCGAGGCCTACCGCGACATCGGCGGCGCCCGGCCCTTCCTGTTCCCCCCGTGATCTCCACCGGTCGCCGACCACCGATCCAATCCGCCGGACCATGAATCCGCAATCCCCCACCCTCCCGCGTCCCGGACGCCGCGCCGCACTGGCGGCCCTCCTCGCGCTCGCCGCGCTCCCCGGCGCCGCCGCGGACCTCGACCGCACGTCGGCCGAGCTCGCCGCCTCGCTCGTGCTGCGCGACCTGCGCGCGGAGCTGCGCGACAAGCCGGCCGACCCCGCCACGCTGCGCGACGCAATGCTCGCCGACCCCGCCACCAACGCCGACCCCGCCGACGCGGAGCGCAACATGGCGCTCGCCCACTCCAACGCCCTCGCCCGCGCGTTCGCGGACGAGGCCCGCGCCCTGCTCGACCGCCTCGCCGCCCCCGCGCCGCGCTCGACCCGCTTTTCCGGAGCGTTCCTTGCCGACGCCGAGACCGCCCCGCCGGAGGACCTCGCCGCCGCGACGGCCGCCGCCTTCCCCGCCGCGTTCCGCCAGGCCCGCAACGAGGCCGTGCGCGCGCAGGCCGCGCGGCTGGAGGCGTCCGTCCGCCCCGATCCGGCGGAGGTCGAGGCGACGCCGCGCGACGCGCTCGTCGGCGAGCTTTCCGCGCGCATCGAGCGGGCGCAGGCCTTCGCCGTCTTCCACGAGAACCGCGCGACGATCGAACGCGAGCTCGCCGGTCCGATCCTCGACGACGCCTACGCGCAGCGCGAGGCGCAGCGGGAGGAGGTCCGGCGCGCCGGCCCGTCGGCGCCGGGCTTCGCCCCCTCGGTCGTCGCGGCGAACCTCGCCTCGACGCTCCGGGAGCGCCTCGACGAACGCCGCGCGGCGGACCCCGCCACGTTCGTCTACGGCCCCTTCCCCAGCGCCACCGGGGAGGTGGCGCGCGCCGCGGCCGAGGCGCGCGCCGCCGCGCGCTTCGCGGAAGCCGCCGCGGAGACGCCCGTCCCGCTCGACGAGGCTGCGATGCGCGCGGCGATCGCGGCGGATCCCGCCGCCCACCGCCGGCGGGAGGATTCGCTCGCCGTCTTCGGCCCCGCCCTCCGCGACGCGCTGCGCGCCGCCGCCGGGACCGCCCTGCTCGCCCGCGCGCCGGAGTCGGAGCGCGCGGAATGCGCGGAGTTCCTCCGCGCGCACGCCGACGACCCCGCCCTCGCGGACGCCGTCGCCGCGCGGGTGCGCGGCGCGCTGGAGCCCCGGCTCGGCGCCGTGCGCGGCGCCGTGGCGGACGAACAGTTCCGCGAGGCGCTCCCCGACCTCGCCGCCGGCTCCTGGACGCCCTCGGCGGCGGTCGTCGACGCGGTCTGCGCAGCGGAGAACGACTTCCGCCGGACGCTCGGCGCGTGGCGGCGCGCGCCGGGGCTCGAATCCTTCGCGGCCGCGGCGCCGGAGGAACGGCTCCTCGCAGAGGCCGCCGAGCGGATCGACAGGGCCGTCCTCGCCGCGTTCGAGGCCGGCGCGGCGGCGCGCGGCGCGCAGCACAAGATCGTCGACGCCCGCTACGAGGAGACGAAGGCGGCGGTCGCGGCGCTCGCCGAGACGCCGGACGTCGACCGCATCGCCGCACTCTACGCGACGCGCGTCGCGCTCGAATGGGCGGAGGCGCGCCCCGGCGCGATCGGACTCGCGGCGGACGCTCCGGACGACGGCCGCTACCTGGACCTCTTCCCGAGCACGATCGAGAAGATCCGCCTGCTCGCCAAGACGATGCTCGAGGCGCTGGAGCGCGAGCGGGCCGAGACGCCGCCGGTCCCGGAGCAGCCCCCGACGCCCGACGCCCCGCCGGAGCCCCCGCGCACGATCCCGGTCGAGTGCGACCTCGTGTTCGACCGGCGCGGCGACGACTTCGAGGTGGCGGTGAAGGCGGAGGGGCGCGAGCTCGGGCGCTTCCGGTGCCCGGCCGACCCGCGGCGGTTCGAGCGCCGGGTGGAGGCCTTTTCCGGCGAGGCGGCGGAAGCGCTGGCGGCGCTGCTGCGCGAGCGCACCCGGAAGGGCCCCGTCGCGCTGCGCGTGAACCTCGTCGTCCGCAACGGCCTGATCTACTGGGCGGCCGTCACGGGCGTGTCCGGAAGCGTCCGCACGGTCGTCGAGGGATTCGGCGAGGCCGTCACGGCCGAGTTCACGGACGCCGCGGGGGCTCGCTAGCGGGCCATCTCGACGACGATCTTCGAGCCGTCCTTGACGAGCTCCTCGGGGACGAAGGCGGAGGGGAGCGCGTTGCCATCGATGGAAACGCGCGCCACCCTGTCGCCGCCGCCCTTCACGGCCACGTGGAAGGTGCGGCCGCGCCAGGTACGGTCCTGGGTGAAGCCCTTCCAGTCCCTCGGGAGGTGCGGCGCGATCTTCAGGCCCGCGTAGTCGCGGCGGATGCCCAGGAGGTCGTCGAGCTCCTCGTTGAAGAACCACGCGATCGAGCCGGTGATCCAGTTGAACTCCATCCGGAACGGCGCGTTGCGGTGCTCGGGGCCGAAGAAGCAGTTGCCGTAGACGTAGCGCGGGTTGGCCTTCTTGAGGGGCGAGTCGCCGTAGGCGGGCGTGGCGTCGCGGTAGAGCGCCCACGCGCGCTCGGTGAGGCCCGCGCGCAGGAGCGCGAGGACCATCCACGAGTTGCAGTGCGTGTAGATGGTGCCGTTCTCGCAGATGCCGGGCTCCATCGAGGTGACGCGTCCGATGACGGGGTCGAAGTGCTTGTAGGCCGGCGCCATCATCTGGTAGCCGAGCGGCGTCTTGAGGCGCTTGTCGATCGCGGCGAGGATCTTCTTCGTGCGCTCGGGCGAGGCGGCGCCGCAGATGATCGCCCAGCTCTGCGTGTTGAGGTAGATCTGTCCCTCGCGGTTCTTCTTCGAGCCGATCGGGTTGCCGTCATCGTCGAAGCCGCGGACGTACCAGTCGCCGTCCCACGCCTCCTGGTTGAGCGCGTCGTTGATCGCCGAGGCGCGGGAGAGGGCGTCCATCGCGGCGGGGGCGTCGTCGAGCCAGCCGTAGAGCCCGGCCATCTGCTGGAGCGCTTCGCTGTAGGCCATCGAGAGCCAGACCGATTCGCCCTTGCCGCCCTTGCCGATGCCGGTGAGGGAGTCGTTCCAGTCGCCGAACTTGATGAGCAGCAGCCTGTGGGCGCCCTTGTTGCGCTCGAGGAAGTCGAGCGCGCGCTGGATGTGCCCCAGGACGGTCGCCTCGCCCTTGTCGTAGAAGGGGACCTTGACCTTGAGGAAGTCCTTCTCGCCCGTCTCGCGCAGGTAGGCGCAGAGCGTGAAGACGAGCCACAGCGCGGAGTCGGAGTACTCCTTCGTGTCGATCGGGTTCCAGCCGCGCAGCGCGAGGCCGGAGCTGTACTGGTGGCGGAAGGCGGTGAGGAGGATCTCGCGCGTGCGCTCCGGATAGAACGACGAGCAGCCCATCGCGTGCTGGACGATGTCGCGGTAGCCCATCCAGCCCCAGCGGCACCACTCGGCGCCGAAGAGCGCCTGCTGCTTGTGCCACGCGTTGAAGGTGGAGTTGAAGACCGGGTCGGGCGTCTTCGCGGCGTTGCGGGCGGCGAGCGCCTTCTTCGCGGCGACGAGCGCGGCGAACTTCTCCTCGACCTTCGCGAGGCCCTTCTTCGCGGCGGCCGCCGCGTGCGCCTCGGAGTCGCTCACGCCGAGGACGAGGTTGATGACGACCTCCTCGCCGGCCTTGACCTTGCCGAGGTTGAACTGCAGCGCGGCGATGGTGGCGTCGGACGAGCCGACGGACCCCGTGCAGCGGCCCTTCACGACGGCCTCGGGCTCGTTGAGCTGGTTGTAGGTGCCGACGAAGAAGTCCTTCGAGCCGTCGAAGCCGTCGATCTTCCGGTCGGCGGCGAGGAAGCCCGTCTGCCACGGGTGGGGCGTCACGAACGGGTGCTTCGTGAAGATCGCCATGTTGCGCTTCGCGTCGAGGCGCGAATTGCGGTAGAACATGTCGCCGTAGGAGTTGAACCCCCACATGTACTTGAAGGAGATCTGCTCGTAGACGAAGACCGAAAGGTCGCGCGCGGCCTCCGGGCGGAGCCGGAGCGTCCAGTACTCCGCGGGCTCGTCGCCGGCGGGGACGAAGACGCGGAAGGACGACTCGACGCCGTCGGTGGTGTTCTCGATGACCGTGTAGCCGAGGCCGTGGCGGGCGCGGAAGCGCGCGGGCTTGGCCTTCACGGGCTCCCAGCCGACGTTCCAGAACTTCCCGGTCCGGTTGTCGCGGACGTAGACGAGACGGTTGAGGAACGTGTCGCGGCCGTAGACGTCGAAGTCGCAGATGCGGCCGATGCCCTGCGAGAGCTTGGTCATCTCGAAGGAGCCGATCTGGTAATCGGTGTAGCCGGCGCCGGTCTGCTGGACGTTGCCCAGGAGCTGGCGGTTCCAGATCATGTTGTCGAACGGCCGCGTGGTGTCGGGGCGCGTAACGACGTACTCGAGGCCATCCTTGGAGAAATGGCCGCAGTCGGGGGTCTTCATGGTTCGATTGTTCGGATGGGGCTCCCGCCGGGGCTATTCGTCGGCGTTGTCAAGGGAGAACACGGAGACGGAGTGGAGGCCGGCCGCGTTGAGCATGTCCAGCAGCGTGACCAGGTAGCCGTGGGGGGAGTTGTTCGTGCAGTTGACGATGATCGTCTTGTTCTTGTCGACCTTGGCGAGCTGGCGCACGATGCTCTCGATCTGGGTCTGGTTGTAGCTCTTGCGGGTCTGATCGTTGCCGTACATGTAGACGCCGACGCCGGGCCTGCCGTCGAACCCCATGATGGTGAACGAGGAAGGCTGCTCGAGCGGGGGCTTGGAGTTCGGAACGGGCGAGGGCCGCAGGGCCTCGAGCTGGGAGAGGATGTCGTCCTGGTGGAGGGTGATGATGAAGAAGATGAGGAGCTGGAAGACGACGTCGATCATCGGCGTCATCTCCAGGTTCGCGTCATCGCCCTTGTTGCGCTGCTTCTTTTCCTTCTTTGCCATGGGGGCCTACCTCCTGCTGCGGACGGCCGCGTTGTAGGCCTCGTGCTCCTTGGAGGGCGGGGTGCGGGCGTCCATGATGGCGATGAACGTGACGCGGCCGATGTTCTCCTCGGCGCAGGCGTCCATGATCTTGCGAACGTACTTGTGCGTGGCGCGCCAGTCCCCGCGCACCCACACCTGGAACGAGTCGCCGAACTTGGCGTAGCGGTTCTTGAGCATGTGGCGGAGGCGGGGAATGTCGATCGTCATGTTGCTCGTCGAGATGCGGCCCTTGGGGCCGACGTCGATGATCATGGCGGAGGCATCGGCCTGGGAGCTGGTCTCGACCTCCTGGCCGTGCTTGCCGAACTCGAGCTGGACCTCCTCGTCCTTGGCCTCGGAGAGGTTGATGGTGACGATGAAGAAGATGATGAGCTGGAACACGACGTCGATCATCGGCGTCATGTTCGTCTCGCATCCTTCCGAATTTCGTTTCTTGCTCATGGGGATTCCTCCCGTTTCGGGGCGGGGTCCGCCAGGCTATTCGGCGACGACCTCGACGTTGCGGAGGTCCTTGATGAGCTCCATCGTGGTGGCCTCCATCTGGAGGATGATGCGGTTGGCGCGGTTGCGGTAGTAGTAGTAGGTGCAGACGGCGGGGATGGAGGTCGTCAGACCGCCGGCCGTCGTGTAGAGGGCCTGGGAGATGTTGGTGGCGAGCAGGCCGACGTCCGGCGTGCCGTTGCCGAGGTTGCCGAACGCCATGATCATGCCTTGGACGGTACCGAGCAGGCCGAGCTGCGGGGCGATGTTGGCGCAGACGGAGATCCAGGCGAGGCGCTGCATGATGCGCTCGACCTCGAGGTCGGCCGCGGCGGAGACGGCCTCCTGGATGACGTCGAAGCCCTCCTCGACGTGGGTGAAGCCGGCGGAGAGGATGTTGGACATCGGCGTGGGCTCGTTCTCGCAGAACTGGAGCGCCTTGACGACGTCGCCCTCCTTCATGGCGGCCTGGACGTTGTTGACGAGGGCGTCCGGCATGATCTTGGAGGGGCGGACGAGGATGCCGCAGTCGATGGCCAGGTAGATGTAGAAGCCGAGGGCGCCGAAGAGGGCGAGCCAGAGGACGGTCCCGAGCCAGCCCGAGCCGAAGAGCACCTGGTAGAACACGCTCTGGCCCTGCTGGGGCGGCGGCGCCTGGACGACGGGGGCGGGGGCTGCGGCGGCGTCCGCGCCGATGTCGACGTCCTGTGCGAAGGTCATGGTGGCGGAGGCGGCAAGCATGCCGGCGACGGCGAGGGAGGAGAGGAGGGTCTTTTTCATGGGTGGGGGTGTGGGTTAAAGGGGTTGAAGGGGTTGGAGGGGTTGGAGGGGGCTAGTCGGCGGAGGAGAGCTTCTTGGTCCAGGGGGAGCCGGGATAGCGGGACGTGAGCTGCTGGCGCATCTTCTCGGCGTTGGCGGCCTGGTGGCGCTTGTCGAAGGCGACGGCCGCCTTGTAGAGGGCCTCGGCCTGGACGGCGGGAAGGTCGGCGAAGAGGAAGACGCCGCGGAGGTAGCCGTCCTTGAGGGCATCGGCCGTCTTGCCCTCCTGGTCGAGCAGGTCGCCGCGCTTGATGCAGGCCTGGCCGGCGATGTTGCGGTCGGGGGAGGTGGCGGCCTTGTCGAGCAGGCCGGCGAGGCCGGTGGTGGATCCGGACTCGATCATGGCCTGCCAGTAGAAGGGGGCCATGGGGGAGTCCCACGCGGCGCGGTCGTTGCCCTGGACGATCTTGCGGCAGGCGTCGACGGCCTGCTTGGCCTGGCCCTTGCGGAGGAGGATCTGGGCAATGAGGGCGCCGGCCTCGCCGTCCCACTGGAGGCGGCGGTAGCCTTCGGCGAAGGCCTGGAGGCGGGCGAGCGCGGCGTCGGGCGTCTTGGCGGCGGCCTGGCGGAGCCCGGCCCACTCCTGCGGCTCCTTGACGCGGAACTGCACGACGTCGGAGGCGGAGAACTTCTTCTCGATGACGGGGCCGCCGCCCTGCTTGACGCCGAGCACGTACTTCTTGTCGGCGGGAAGCCAGGAGAGGCTGCCCTGGAGGACCTCGCCGGTGGCGAGCTGGACCTGGGCCGGGACGTTGGCGGCCGCGCGGGCGGAGGTGGCGCCGCAGAGAAGGAGGGCGGCGAGGGGGAGGAGCAGGTATTTTTTCATCGGGGACTCCGGAGGGGTGGGAAAGGGGTTGGGGGTTGAAGAGGTTGAAGGGGCTGAAGAAGGCTAGTCGGCGGCCTCGGCGGCGGGGGCGGGGGCTTCCTCGGCAGGGGCCTCGGCGGGAGCCTCCGCCGGGGGCTCCTCCGCGGGAGCCTCGGACGGAGCGGGGGCGGCCTCGGCCTCGTCGCTTCCGCTGCCCGCCATCTCGATGTTGGCGGTGGTGAGGAGGCGGCGGACCTCGGCGACGTGCGGCCCCTCGGGGAAGAGGGCGAGGTAGTCCTCGCACTGCTTCTTCACGTCGGGGAAGACGGAGGAGCCGTCGGTGTAGGTCTTCAGGTCGGCGAGCGTGCGGGGGGCGCGGGCATAGAGGATCTCGAGCTCGGGCAGGAGGTTGGCGTTCTTGGTGTCGTAGCCCATGACGAGGCCCTGGTAGTGGGCGGAGGCCTTGCGCTGCAGCTCGGGGACGGCGGCCTCGTTGCGGTGGTCGCGCTCGGCCTTGACCTGGGCCTCCATGATGTCGCCGATCTGGAGCTGGAGGTCGAGGGCGGCCTTCTCGCCCTTCTTGTAGGCGCGAAGCTTCTGGACGGCCACGATGGCCTTGGTGAAGTATTCGTCGCGCGAAGACTCCTCGGCCTCGCCGATCGCGGTCTGGACGGCGGCGGTGCGGAGCTGCTCGTAGGCGTCCTGCGCGCGGGCGGAGCGGGGATTGGCCTCGAGGAAGGCTTCGATCATCGGGATGGCCTCCTTGTACATCTTGCGGGCCATGCGGATCTCGATCATGCCGAGGTCGATGCGGGGGCGAAGGGACTTTTCCTCGGGCTTGAGGATGGCGGCGGCGGCGGCGTAGCCCTTCTCGGCAAGGTCCCAGACGCGGGCGCGGACGAGCTCGTCGGCGGCGGTGACGAGCTGGAGGGCGTTGTAGCGGCCTCCGGGCGTGTCGATCATCTCGCCGTACTTCCGGATGGCCTCGGTGCGGTAGCCGAGGTCCATGAGGGCCTTGGCCTGGAGGTAGAGGGCGTTGCGGGCCTGCTCGGAGTCGGGGTGGTTCTTGGAGAGGTCGTCGAAGTACTCGGCGGCCTTCTTTGCGTTGGCCTCCTGCTCGGCGGGATCGTCGGTGCGGAGGGTGGAGTAGAGGGTGCCGAGCTGGAGCAGGACGACGGGGCGGCCCTCGGCCTCGGGGAAGAGCTCGAGGACCTTCTCGTAGGTCTTGATGGCCTCCTGCTTGTACTTCGGGATGGCGGACTCGGGCTGGTTGAGGGAGGAGAGGCAGTAGGCGCGGTCGAAGAGGGCGCTCTGGAGGATCGCGTCGTTGAGCTTCTTCTGCTGGGCTCCGCTCTCGAGAAGGGCGCGGGACTGGGGATCCTCGAGCATCTTGACGAGGCGGCCGTAGAGGGAGATGACGGGGCCGATCTCCTTGTTTGCGGCGATGAGCTCCCTGCGGGCCGCCTCGACGGGATCGGCCGGGGCCTCGGCGCCCTCGGGGGCGGCGTTGGTCGCCGCGGCCGCGGCCGCGGCGCCGCCGCGGCGGAGCTCCTCGTAGACGCGGTTCGCCTCGCGGAGGCGCTCGATCTGGCGGGTGCGGAGGGCCTTGGCGTAGGAGTACTGGGCGATGACGAGGTCGGGGCCGGGCTTCTTGCGGGCGCTCACGCGGGCGAGGTAGTTGGAGCGGACCTCGAGCTCGAGCTCGGGCTGGCCGGTCTTGCCGTAGCAGTCGGCGAGGCGGCGCTGGGCGTCGAAGGAGACGGGCGACTTGCGGTAGTTCTCCGCGAGCATCTTGTACTTGGGGATGGCGGCCTCGTAGTCGGGCGGGTCGGCCTTGTAGAGGCGCTCGGCCTCGAACATCAGGGAGTTGGCCGCCTGGGTGTGCTCGGGATAGAGGCGGAAGAAGTCGTCCATCGCCTTGCGCGACAGGTCGAGGAGGTTGTGGGACTGGAAGTAGGAGGAGAGGGTGCGGAGGGCGTCGCCGGCCTGGATCATCGCGGCCTTTCCGGCGCGGCAGAAGCGCTCGGCGACGTAGCCCTGGACGGCGCCGGCGTAGAGCTGGTAGAAGTCGCGGTCGTCGGAGCCCTCGGGGAAGCTCTCGGCGTGCTCGACGCAGGACTGGGCGAGGAGGCCGAGGGCGGTGATGGATTCGGGAACGATCTCGGGATAGCTGGCGAGCACCGTCTGGTAGGCCTGGATGGCCTCCTCGAAGCGGTTCTGGTGGTAGAGCATGCCGGCCGTCTCGAAGCGCTTGCGGGCGACCTCGGCCTTCTGGGCGGGGGTGATGGAGGAGGCGACCTCGAAGCCCATGTCGGCGAGGCGCTTCTCGATCTTCTCGACGCGGGAGATCGCCTCGGAGGACCAGTTGTAGGCGGGATAGGAGACGTAGACGTTCTGCAGCTCGGTCATCGCCTGCTCGTAGAGGCCGGCGGCCTCGTCCTCGCGCTCCGTCTTCTGCTGGCCCTGGAGCTTCGCGCTCTCGTCGGCCTTGCGGTCGGCGGCGTCGGCGAACAGGGTGCCCATGAGGTAGCGGCACTCGGCGATGGGGCTGAGGTTGGAGTAGTCGACGCCATCCTTCCTGCCGTTCTCGGCGAGCTGGGCGTCGATGCTCTCGAGGATCTCGCGGTAGTCGTCCACCGTCTTGCGGGCCTCGTCGTACTTGCCGCGGGCGGCCTCGATGTGGGCAAGGAGGGCGACGCCCTTGCCGAACCAGAGGTCCTGGTTCCAGAGGAGGGGCTCGACGGCCTTCTTGGCGTCGGCGAAGTAGGACTCGGACTTGGTCTCCTCGCCGATCTTGACGAGCAGCTGTGCGTACTCGAACTGCACCTGGCGGATCATCTCCTTCGGGATGCCCTTGATGGAGAGGAGCTTCTTGAACTGCTCGGCGGCATCCTTGTCGCGCTTCTGGAACATGAGCATCTGCGCGAACTTGTAGGCGGAGTTGACGTAGAACTCGACGATGGCCTCGGGGGGCTCGCTGCCGTACTTCTTGAAGAGCGTCTGGTAGGTGCCGAAGGCCTCGTCGTAGCGGCCGCGGGCGAAGAGGTAGTCCGCCATCGTGAGGCGCATGGCCCACGTCTCGGGGGCGTCCTGGTTCGGCTCGGCCTTGATGATCTTCTCCGCATCCTCGAAGTGGCCGAGGACGAGGTGCTGCTCGAGGGCCTTGACCTTGATGAGGGCCTTGGCCTGCGGGTACTTGGCCTGAAGATCCTTGATCACGAGGTCGGCGTAGTCGGGGAGGCCGGCCTTGTTGAGGGCGTCGATGTACCGGATCTCGACGGCGAGCTTCGCCTTGAGGTCGGGATCCTGTTGCGCGGCGGCGGGAGCGGCGGGAAGGAGGGCCAGACAGGCCGCGAACGGAAGCGCGCGGGCGGCGAGAAAAAGGGGTCGGATTCGGTTGGACATGCGTTCTCCCTGTGCGGCGGAAGGAAGTCGGGGGGCGGAAGGGCGCCCGCCGGGGCGCCCGTTCGGAAACGAAGGAAGTGTAGCACAGAACGCCGCCGCCGCGCAAGAGAGGTTTTCGAAAACGCCGAAACCCGTCGGGAATCGGGCCGGGAGCCGGCCGCGCCGGCCGCACTAGGCGGAGGATCGGCGGCGCGGGCCGCGGCGGCGCCGGACGAGGCCGAGCCGCCGGTGGAGTTCGTCGTCGAGCGCGCGGAGGGTCGGTCGGGGCAGGGCGGCGAGGAGCGCCGAGGCCTCCCGTCGGGGCTTCGCGAGCGCGCCCCGACGGGCGCGGGCGGGCGCCGGGCGCCCCGGCGCCCGGATCGCGAGCAGCTCCTCCGCGGTGC